>CAYMWC010000210.1:0-10414 GCA_964393695.1 uncultured Pleurocapsa sp. | reverse complement strand
CTTCGAGTACTTTTGCCCAAGGAAACGCAGGCACAGTTACTATTGATGCTTCTAATACTATTTCTGTTGATGGAATAGATCAAGAAGGTTTTGCTAGCCAAATTGGAAGTAGTGTAAGTAGTGGCGCAGTAGGGAATGCAGGTGGGATTGAAATTACTACAGCTAATCTTAATCTAACTAATGGTGGTACGGTATCAGCGAGTACTTTTGCCCAAGGAAATGCAGGAACAGTTACTATTAATGCTTCGGATACCATTTCTATTGATGGTGATGGTGGCATTTTTAGTAATGTTGAAGGTGAAGCAGTAGGTGATGCAGGTGGGGTTAACATTACTACAGCCAATCTGAATTTAACTAATGGTGGTCAAGTATCTTCTAGTACTTTTGCACAAGGAAATGGTGGAAATTTAACTTTTAATATAAGCGATACGCTTACTCTAGAAGAGAATAGTACTATTTCAGCACAAGTTATTGGAACTAATGCTAATGGAGGCGATATAACTATCAACGCCCAGGATGGTTTTGTAGTTGCTTTTCCTAGTCAAAATGCAGGTAATGGCAATGATATTGTTGCTAATTCTCCAACAGGGGAAGGTGGCGACATTACAATTAATGCTCAAGGGGTTTTGGGCTTAGAAGAAGGAGATGCTACTTTTGGTAACAATACTAATGATATTGACGCTAGTGGAACTGTTGATGGTGTGGTAGATATTAATACTCCCAATTCAGATGCAATTGAAGGCGCAACCCAACTGCCTAATAATCCTGTAGAAGCAGGAGAAACTGTTACTCAGGCTTGTGTTTCTAGTCGGGGTAGTGGTGGTAATAATTTGGTAGTTACTGGTAAAGGTGGCATACCTAACGAGCCTACTGCCCCATTGGTTTCGGAATCACTTAGTATTAACGGCAAAATAACACAAGCAGCATCTCCTCAGCCAGCAGCTATTAAGCCAATACGAACTAGTAAAGGTGATATTATTCCTGCCCAAGGAGTCGAAATTAAAGAGGATGGTAGTATTATTTTGACTGCCTATCCTACTAGCAATAATTCCAGAATTCCTCAAAGATCGACTAGTTGCGGTAAATCGTGGCCAAATATTTAGTAGTAGTAAGGTGGGCAAAAATATTTTTAAGCACGTCATAAAATCAAATCTGAGTGTTGTCCACCTTACTGAACTGGTGTTTTATGAAATGACCTAAGCTGTGGTAGTTCATAATAACTAACTGGCAATCAGATTGGTTTCTTTTCTAATAGATTGTGTAATTGCTTCTACTAACAATAATCTTTCATTAATAGATAATTGAAGCGTAGATTCAGTTAAAGATTCTAAAGTTTTTGGGGATTCTGTCTGAGATGAAACACTTAGATTTATTTTTTCACCTATATCTAAATTTTGCTGGATTTCTGACTTGAGAGATTCTAAAAACATACAGTCATTACTCAAATCAGAGGCTTCATCTTCATGCTCTTCATGTTCTTCAATCTTCTCCAGCCGACTATTATATTGACTTAATAGATGATTTATTGCTTCTAAAATAAATTTAAGATCTTTGAATGATAAATTCATAAACACTTAACTCACTTTATAAAAAGACTTATTGCTCATTTGTAAAGCTTTTTTGTATTTTTCTAATGGCATTGTTTGACTAGGTTTCCACAGCCAATGATTTCCTCTGTCGTTAACTAATTCTAAATCTTGTGGAATATCTATGCCAGCATCTATTTTCCACCAATTTTTTCCCTTTCCTTGAAATGAAAAAGTTGAAATACCTCCAGGTTCAAGTCCTTCTGCTACTATCTCTTTTACCCAAGTTTGGCTATCCCGTTCGTATATTGCAATATCTTTATTGAGACGAACATTATCCATTCGAGGAGAATTGGCATTACCTCTACGATATAAATCAACTGGTGTTTTTGCCATAGGCAAAAAATTATAAGCGCACAACTATCGTAATATTTTTCCTAAGCCATAAACAATAAAGCCAATTAATTTATAATCAAAAATTTTTCTCTACATACAATGTGGAACAGTATTACCTGAAGCAACTATTGTCTACAAAACCTATGGAGAATTAAACCAACAACGCAGTAATGTTATTCTTTATCCTACTTCTTATGGGGTGCAACATGGGGATATAGAATGGTTAATTCGTCCTGACAGTATTCTTGATCCTAGTCAATATTTTATTATTATTGCCAATATGTTCGGCAATGGCTTATCTAGTTCACCAAGTAACTGTGATGCTTGTAGTTTAGCAGAAACGGGGTTTTATTTTACTCATTTAGATAATGTTCGCGCCCAAGAAAAATTATTAAGAGAAGTTTTCCAAATTGAGCATTTAGTTTTAGTTTATGGTTGGTCAATGGGGGCGCAACAAGCATATCATTGGGGAGCATTATATCCTGAACGTGTAGCCAGAATTGCTGCTTTGTGTGGTACAGCCAAGACTACCGATCATAATAAAATATTCTTACAAAGTTTGCGAACTGCACTAACAGCCGATCCTACTTGGAATGGTACTAAATTTAAAAGTATACCCGATCGCGGTTTTAAAGCTTTTGCACGTATCTATGCTAGTTGGGCAGCCTCTCAAGCTTATTATCGCCAGGGAATTTATTATCAGCTTGGTTATGAGTCTTTAGAAGATTATTTATTACGAGGTTGGGAAGCTAATTATCGTCAGCGAGATCCCCATAATTTATTGGCGATGATTGATACTTGGTTACATTGCGATGTTAGTAATAATCCTACTTATCAAGGAAATTATCAACAGGCATTACAATCAATTACTGCCCAAACTTTAGTTATGCCCGCAACCACAGATTTATATTTTACTCCTGAAGACTGTCAAGCAGAAGCGGATTTAATTCCTAAGGCGAAATATCTTGCTATTCCTTCTATTTGGGGACATCGAGCTGGAAATCCTTATCAAAATCCTGAAGATGAATGTTTTATTAAAGACGCGATTAAACAACTTTTGACTTCTGACTCCTGACTGCTAGCTTTTCTTATTACTTTTGAACGATTTTTAAATTATAAATTTCAGATTCAATGATAGTAGTTAAAAATATTTATAGTTAAAGGAAATTTAGTTAGTGAATCAACCAGATATTGGTGAACAAGCAATTAGTAAAGCAGCAGAAATTGGTTTATCTACACAACTTGATGAAGTCGAAAAATTAGATGTAGATATTCGTACTAATCCTGTAGATTTAATGCAAGGAAAACTTCAGTCAGTCGAGATTGAAGGCGAAGGTTTGGTAATGAAAAAAGATCTTCGAGCCGAAGAATTAAATATTCAAACTAACGAAGTTGCAATCAATTCTGTTAAGGCTGCTTTTGGTAATATTGAGTTAACTAATCCTACTGATGCTAACGCTCGTATAGTTTTAACTGAAACAGATATTCAACGAGCTTTTAATTCTGAATATGTTAAGCAAAAGTTGCAAAATTTAAAAATTAATAGTCGCGATCGCTCTTTAACAGTTAACATTAATCAAATTAAATTTGGTCTGCCTGAAGCCAAAAAAGTTAGTCTGGAAGCAGATTTAGCAATTTTGGAGACAAAAACTCCAGAAAAAGTTGCTTTTACGGCTGTACCTTGTATTAGTGCTGATAATAACAGCGTTACTTTAGAAGAAATAACCTATCCTGAAAATCAAGAATATGCATCAGAATTAACTTCAGCTTTACTTGATAGTGCTAGCACAATTTTCAACTTAAAAAATTTCGATCTTAAAGAAATGTCTTTGCGTTTGAAAGAGCTTAATGTGAAACCTGGCAAAATGATTTTAGTTGCCGATGCGGAGATTAGAAAGTTTCCTGACGCTAATTAAATTATTAATTTTGTAAATTTAGCCTACCTAAAAGTAAAATTAACCAACCGATCGCGATCGCCAAAATACCAACTCCAATAAAAGCTAAATCCCACAATAGTTGATAGCTTCCTGGTTTAACATGATGAATTTGCAATATATGATGACTGAGAATACCTTCAACTACATTAAATAAACCAGCACCAATAGCAAAAGAACCGATTAAAGTAGAAGTAGATAGTGTTACGTCATCTCGTTTGACGGCTAGCCACAGGGCAATAATACCAGCAATAGTCATCAGCCAGTCAAAAACATGAAATAGTCCATCGCCTATAGTATTTAATTCTAAACCTGCAATCGTCTGGGTGCTTTCAATGTTAGAAAACATATGATGCCACTGTAACAGTTGATGGAAAACAATACCATCAAAAAAGCCACCTTGTCCTAGTCCTAGTAAAATTCCAGCAATAATTAGAGGGCGACTATTGATATTTTGAGTGTTTTTTTCTAAGATCATTTGTTAATCTAAATCTGTCTATTGTTATAAATTAACTTCATTCTTAGGTTAAATATTTTTTGGTGACTTTTTAGCTAGTTTATTAACACAGTTTTGAAATTATAACTAGTAAATAAATGAATAATCTCTGGTCAAAAATAATTATTTTTAGTCTATTATTAATTTTAGTTTTAGCTCCTTTTGCTGGCTTTGCACCTTTATTACTAATTGTTTTAATTGCAGGAACTTTTTGGTTTTTAGGGTCTATTTTTCAAATCTTAGTTTTTGGTCAATCTAACAATCAAGATCGAGATACTGCTAAAGATTAAACTAAGCGATCGCACAATTATCAAGTTAATCTTAAAGGCGATCGCCTGATTGATTTCTTCAGTAGACTTCTTGCAAAAATAAACCACAAATTAAAATTAAACCCTTTTCCCCTTTCGCTTTCCCCTTTTCCCTAAACCCAACCAGGATTTAAATGTAATCATGTGCTGTTCTATAAGGTTCTATAAAAAGATTAACTTGATCGATTAAGTAGGTTCTCTATCAGAAGATGGAATAATCCAGGTTTTATTATGATTTAAAGTGGAATTAAAATATAGAACTAACCAACTGATCGCGATCGCTAAAATTCCAACGCTAATAAAAGCTAAATCTGAAGATAAAGAGACTTAATGCAGCCAGTAAAGCTAACAATAACTGCTTTGAACTTTTTTGAACAATGTAGAATTAAAAACTCGAATCGACATGAATAAAATTAGTCGTCAGGCAACATACACAATCTTATCAACTTTATGTACTATCGCTTTTATCTGGATTAGTCCTGTTAGTATGGATATCGGGGTTGCCCAAACCAGTTTAGTTCCTGCTCCTAGTTTACAAGAACAACAGCCAGCAGAAATTTTAACCGCTAAAGAAACTAATCTACCTCCCAAAGTTCAAAGTGCGGTACTTGAAGATGCTGCTCGTCAAACTAGCCAAACTGTTTCGAGATTAAGAATACTCAAAGCTCAACCTCAAAATTGGTCAGACGGCTGCTTAGGGCTTGCTGAATCTGATCAACTATGTACCCAAGTCATTACTTCAGGTTGGCGAGTTGTTGTTACCGATGGTCAAAAAAATT
Organism: uncultured Pleurocapsa sp.; assembly: GCA_964393695.1. Lineage (GTDB taxonomy): Bacteria > Cyanobacteriota > Cyanobacteriia > Cyanobacteriales > Xenococcaceae > Waterburya. Next base: position 4,975 of record CAYMWC010000210.1, on the reverse strand, counting down.
GGACATATCGCACTGATGATTCGGGCAATTTAGTTAAGTTAGAAGAATCGCCACAGTAATTTGTCTTTTGTCTTGATGGCTATATGGGTATTAGTGCTATTACTAACTTTCTTGGTAAATAAAGTTCCGAATTAACGAATTAACTAAATTTTATTTTTGAAGCTTTGCTGCAACTTCTGCTACCCGCTTACCCAAGGCTTTAGCAATTTCTAAATCTTCTGGTTTTGGCTGTAATTCTCCTTGAGCCCCAGCAATTGTAGTAGGTCCATAAGGAGTTCCGCCTCGCGCTTCGGTGTGAATCATCCCTTTAATGGAATAAGGTACACCCATAACCATCATACCCAGGTGCAACAAGGGAATCATCATCGTCAGTAAAGTTGTTTCTTGTCCGCCGTGGGTACTAGCAGTTGAAGTAAAAACGCCTGAGGGCTTGCCTTCCATCTCACCGTTGAGCCATAGCTGGGTCATCGAATCAAACAACTGTTTCATTTGAGCAGACATATTACCAAAACGAGTCGGACTTCCGAAGATTACACCATTAGTTGCTCTTAGTTCATCCAGAGAACAAACAGGTATATCTTGCTGTTGTTTCCAAATTTGTTGAGCAGCATCATTTCCTTCAATTGCCTTTTGTTTAACAACTTCAAATTCTTCTACTCGACGCAACATAACTTGTGTATCGGCAACAGAATTTGCTCCTGCTGCTACGGCTTTTGCCAGTTCTAAAGTATGACCATATAGGGAATAATAAACAATTAAGATTTTTGTGGATTTTTCAACTGTCATATTAATTAAGCCAGATTTTGTACTTTTTCAAGGTATTTAAAGCATTAAAATCATACATCTCTCTAAAGATAGAAAAGCCATCGAATTGATAATTTAATTATTAATAATGTGTAATTAATTTTGTTTAGGCACTTATTTTTAATTTAGTTTTTTGATTAACTTAAAAAAACAACAATATCTATAACTTTAGACTGATGAAAATACTTTTTAAGGTTACATAAGCTGAAGGCACATTGAATTAACTATGACAGGAAAAATCATGACTTCAGTAATCGATAAAACCCAATGTAATACTGGTACTAAGAACGAACAATACGATTTAATTAGTGTTATTTATCATACTTTAGAATGTGCTGTCACTTACGAGCAATATATTGAAGATGCTAAAGAAGCAGGTGACGATGAATTAATAAAGTTTTTTGAAGAACTACAGTCAAATAGCTGTCAAATGGCAGAAAAAGCTAAACAACTACTTAAAAACAGGTTGAATTAATCTTCAATTTAAACATCAATAGGACTTACGCACCCAGAACAAAAAAACGTCTGTGAACCTTTATTTTTCGTTCCCTAAAACTTTAACTTTTCGTTTCACTGCGTAAGTCCTAATCAATAAATAAATACCAGATTCGGCGTTACACGCCTATGTCATTCTCACTCAAGAAGCAATTGCGATCGCTAAAACTACAATTCATTGCTTATTTTAATTACAATGCCACAAAAAAAAGGGGCAAGATATTGCCTGCCCCTCATGGTATCTAACTATCTTAATTAGTTAAACCACCAAATACGCCTTTGAGGGCTGCGATCGCATCTTCTGCTGCTGACCAGATATTGGTTTCTGGTTCTTTACCAACTAACTCACGCACACCATAAAAGTAAATTGCACCTTTTAATTGTTCTTGGTGAGCGCGATTTTTAAAGTTTACTTGATTAATGGGGTCAATTAATTTTTGTAATGTACCATCAGTTGCTTGCGCTGCTTTATGAACCAATAAACCAGTCATTACTAATTGATGTTTTAGTCCTTCCTGCTGCATATATTTTTCATACAGAGCCAGGTGATCTCCTGACATGATTTGATCGATTTTTTCGATCATATTCATGACTGTTTCACTAGCACCAGAAGTCATTCCCAAGTCATTAATAGCCTCGTCAATCTGATTTATACTTTGATAATCGTCTTTTAAAATATTGTTCAAAGTTTCTGTGACTTTTTCGCTATCAGTACTAATTTCTAATAGCTTTTGTTCATTAGAAATCATTAAATTTTGCAAGGCTTTCATGTCTGCCAACTTAGTTGCGATCGCTTGTTTTCTAGTCGCTTCTAATGTTGTTGCCATAATTAATTTACTCCAGTTTTTACTAAATACTGTTAGATATTTTTATTGTGGCGTTGGTTTAAGCTAAAAACATCTTACTTATGGTTTATTAAGCTATATTTATCTTATATCTCTATTATTATCAATAAATTTATCTAAACCAAAAAGTTTTTTGTGAGGACGAAAAGAATAATCTAAACATTCTTTGGCTTCTGGCTGTAAAACTTTACTAGGATTGACAGCACACTTGAGGTGATAATTGTTGTGAAAATATTTACATTTAGTGCAGGGAATTGAATTAAATTTATTACAAGATTTATTAGAATTGTCTCGAGAACCTGTATCTGTATGATTTCTTAACTCTTTGTTTATTTTTACTATTCGCAGACAACTGATGATTCCTAACCAAACTAGCATTATTATGATGATTATTCCTACAATACTACTGGTTTTTGTATTATTATTTTGTTTTAGTAACAACTGTTCTGAAGAAATTTCAATTAGGTTAACCTGCTCTCTGCTAACTGGAAGTAAATGGCAATTTTCCAAACAGTAGTAATTAATATTATCCCCAGAGTCTCTTGCTTTATTTTGCACAATTTCCATGTTTCATTTTTCATAGCCACTATCTTATTTTTTGTTTTTTTCTGTTTTGATTCATCTTTCAAAAGTTATATAGTTATGTCGCTATAATTTTGAGGCTTTTTACGAGCCAGAGGTAGCTTATACCAAGGCAAATTAGGATATTGATGATGTTCCCAATGGTAGCCAAAATGATAACAGGTAATAAAAGACCAAAATAAGGAATAATTACTACTTTTAGTTTTATGGTAATTGTCTAAAGAGAGATGGCTTGGGAAATCGTCCAGGTTAACTAGGTTATTAGACTTATCACTTTGATCTTGTTGCCGATGAGGTAGAAATATTCCAAAGGTAAATAGTTGCAAAGAGCTAATTAAAATCGGAATTACCCAAAATAAAAATATATTAACTATTGAAATGCGTAAACTAATAAAAACCCCAAAAATAATACCCATACCAATTAATAATACCCAAGCTTGTCTGCCTTGTTGATATTCTTTCATAAAGTTTCCATACCAAAGCAGGAAATTGTTAGAATCTGAAGTATAAAAATCTGGGTCTTTTTCGGTAGCAGGATAGCGATGATGTAGCCTATGGTTTTTGGCAATAATTTGATAGGGTAATAGTGCGTATAAAAAAGAAGTTAGATAACCAATTACATTATTAACTCTTTGATTTTGGGAAATAGCTCCATGTATTGCTTCGTGAGTTGTAATAAAAAGTCCAGTATGAAGAAAAGACCTTAAGAAAACTCCAAAAACAATCCATAATGGGAAGATAGTAGAAAGATCTACTCTCAAAAATTCGATTAAACTAATAAACCAAAGAGATATTAAACTTACCCCGACAATAATTCCCATTCGAGAATCTGTCTCAGTCAAAATTAGTTTTGATACAGAAAGATAGTGCATAAATTATTTTTCAATTTTGTTGTGTAATATCAATTAGACTTGAGTAGTATTTTCTGAGTTGGTTTGTTGTTTTTCTGAAGATTTAGATGTAACCAATTTTTCTAATTGCTGTAAGAAAATACTTTTTTGTTGCTGTTCTTGAATGACTAAAGCAACTAAATGAATGAGAGATAAAGAAACTGCAATTACTGAAAGAATATAGCTGTGAAGGGTGTAAAAATGCAGAATAGTTGTGGTGTTAATGCCTCCTCCACCCGTTAAAATATCTTTAAGAGTTGTGCCGATTAAAGGAATACTGGCAATAGTCCCAAGTTCAACTTTTAAACGCCAATAACCTAATTGATTCCAAGACATAATCATTGCTGTCCAACCCAAACCAATAGTTGCCAAAGTCAGAAAAATACCGCTTATCCAAGCTGTTAACCAAGTGCGTCGAAATTGTCTACCGAGAAACAGGACTATAATTTGAATCAAGCAGACAGCGATGATGCCATTACCTGCCCAATTATGTAAGCTAAAAATTAACCAACCATTAGGGATTATTCCTTTAATTTGTTCTAAAGATTGATGAGCATCTCTAGCTGTGGGTTGATAATAAAAAGCGATCGCAATACCTGAAATAGCTGCTATTATTGCTAAAGTTAGAATGGCGATCGACAAGATAGTGGCAATACGTCGCAATCTAAAATTAAATTTAAGTGAATTCATTAGTTAAAAATTAAAAATCAAAAGTCAATTGAAAAATGCTGTAAGTTGCAATTGTAAATTATTCAAAAAAAAAACAAGAGATTGCAGTTGATTTTATGAGAAAAATACTTACTATCTCTTGATTAATTTGGCTTTAGCAAAAATAGAGAATATTACTCAAAGACTTAGGAAAAATTAATTTACTACATAATACCTAGCTGTCCGAGAATACCTTGACCTGTTGCCATTTCTACGAGAATTGCAGACAAGAAACCAATCATTGCTAAGCGACCATTCCATAGCTCTGCAAATCTAGTGAATCCTAATTTTGGTTCTACTGGTGCTGGTTTAGTTTGCATATTCATTTACCTTTTTGAATTCTGTTATTTGATATTGCTTGGCTACAACTTAACGAATTATTTTTTAGTTAAGACTCTGTCATAAGTTATAAGTATTTAAATCGTTGCTTATTTAAGTATTATAACGTATACAATGATATTGAATTCAAGCCTCCTACTTCGCTATTATTTATTAGCTTTTGACTTTTAGATATAGGTTGGGTTGGGTGTTGAATTTCTGGCTAAAGTTAGATGTAAAAAGATAATTATTTTTACATACAATTAAAAGTAGTTTGTCAGCAATTCTCATTTTGAAATAAATAGAAAGTAAATTTTCAATAAAAACAGAAAA
>CAYMWC010000209.1:0-10570 GCA_964393695.1 uncultured Pleurocapsa sp. | reverse complement strand
CCTTAATAACTCTCATCAATAGGTCGAAATTGATGAGTAGTCAACCAAGACGCAACCTCTCTGATATTCAGAGGTTATTAAGGGCGAAGGATTGAGGAAAAAGCTAATGCCTACTTGTAATGAATAGGATATGCCCACATCCTCACTGTTTTCTGGAAAGTAGAAATTTAGTAGCAATAAATATGTCTAAGACAGATTTTAACAATACTGTGGAATGGAATGAGCTTAACTGGAGAAAAATCCAAAAAGCTATATTCAAGTTGCAAAAAAGAATCTACCGAGCCTACGTCAACGGTGAAGTTAGAAAGGGAAGAAGGCTACAAAAGACCCTCATCAAATCCTATTACAACAGATTACTATCCGTTAGAAAGGTCACACAGGATAATCAAGGCAAGAAAACTGCTGGGGTGGATAAAGTCAAATCTCTAAATCCTAAACAGCGATTTGAATTAGCTGAAAATCTCTCTCTAGGCAGCAAAGCCAAACCCATTAGAAGGGTATGGATACCTAAACCTGGAAAGGAGGAAAAGCGACCCCTTGGTATACCTGTAATGCGTGACAGGGCTGCCCAAGCACTAGCCAAAGCAGCCTTAGAACCAGAGTGGGAGGCAAAATTCGAGCCAAATAGCTATGGATTCCGACCAGCAAGGGGAACGCACGATGCCATCGGTGCAATATTTATCCATATCAAATCCAAACCTAGATTTGTATTAGATGCGGATATATCGAAATGCTTCGACAAAATCAATCACAAAAAACTTTTAGACAAAATTGACACCTTCCCAATACTAAGAAGGCAAATTAAAGCATGGCTAAAAGCAGACACTTGTGATTTCAAAAATCATGATAGAATCCCAAACCACCAAAGAACTGCCCAGGGCGGAGTTTTAAGCCCATTACTATCAAATATAGCCTTACATGGTATGGAGTCTAGGATCAAAGAATACGCATCTACCCTTAAAGGAGCAAAAGAAAAAAACAAGAACTCTATAGCTTTAATCAGATACGCGGATGACTTTGTAATCCTACATGACAACCTTGAAGTCATTAAACAGTGTCAAATAATTATCAGTGATTGGCTGGCAGAATATGACCTAGAAATCAACCCCAATAAGACCAGAATTGCACATACCCTAAAGGAACACAACGGTAATAAACCAGGGTTTAACTTCCTTGGTTTTAATATCAGACAATATCCTGTAGGAAAATATCAATCTGGGAAAAATACCAAAGGGGAAAAATTAGGGTTCAAAACGCTGATTAAACCTAGTGATGAAAGCATTAAACGTCATTATGACAATTTAGCTCAAATCATCAGAACACATAATTCAGCCCCACAGTCGGTTCTCATCTCTAGACTAAATTCAATCATCAGAGGATGGTGTAACTACTACAAAACAGTTTGTAGTAAAGATACATTTTCCAAGGTTGGATACCTAACATTCTACAGGTTATGGAGATGGGCAGTCAGACGACACCCTAATAAAAACAAAACTTGGATAGTAAATAAATACTGGAAAACAATAGGTGGAAATAACTGGGTATTTGGTGAAAAAGAAGGAGCAACCCTAATAAAACACCAAGCAACAGCCATAACACGCCATACCAAAGTAAAAGGTGAACTATCACCCTACGATGGCAACACATTATATTGGGCTAAAAGAAAGGGTTCACACCCAGAACTTGAGGACTCAATAGCTAGACTGCTTAAAAAACAAGAAGGCAAATGTAATTGGTGCAAACTAACCTTTCAAGATGGAGATTTAATCGAAACTGACCATATTATCCCAAGAGCAATCAAAGGTAATATCAAAGATAATCTTCAACTACTACATAAACACTGTCACGACGTAAAAACAAAAGCTGATTTAGTAGCCATTAAAAAGCATAAATCAGAATTATTAGGTACTCAGAAGAGCCAGAAAGGAGAGAAGCCGTATGAAGGGAAACTTTCACGTACGGTTTTGAAGACGAGTCGGGTTGGTGACAACCTGGCTTAGTTTAACCTCTTAGAATTTCCTGCGGGAACAGTAGAAAGCCATGAATCACCTTTTGAGACGATTAAACGAGAAATAGAAGAAGAAACAGGGTATAGAGCTAATAAATGGCAAGATATGGGCAAATTTATTCTTGCTCCTGGATATTCCGATGAATATATTTATGCTTTTTTGGCACAAGATTTAGAAAAATTGGCAACTCCACCGCAACAAGACGAAGATGAAGACATGGAAGTAGTATTAATGAGTGAGGAAGAACTAGAAGCAGCTATCTTGGCAGGTGAACCAATAGACGGGAAATCAATTGCTAGTTTTTATATGGCGCGGGCTTATCTTAGAGGACAAGTTAGTAATCCTCTTAATCTATGAGGATAGAAAAGTAAGGAGTAATGAGTAACAATTTCAGCAAACCCTAATTATCAAGGTTGGGAGAAGTCACGACTTTTATCTGCACCATTATTAAGAGCGATCGCTTGTTTTTCCAGAGGATTGGTTGGTGGGAAATGATTGAGTTTGTTACCAGAGAAATCTTGCAGTAAGCCCATGATAGCTGGAACAACTGTAGGAGTGAGAATAGTTGAGAATGCCAAGCCTCCCGTTAAAACGATTCCCAATCCTTGATAGAGTTCCGCGCCTTGTCCTGGAATGACTGCTAGAGGTAACATACCTAAAACGCTAGTTCCAGCCGACATAAAGATTGCCCGTAAGCGATCGCGAGTTGCTTCATAGAGGGATTTGTCGTAATTCATTCCTTCTGCTTGTAGTTGTAGGGCGCGATCGACTAACAGGATGGCATTATTGACGACGATTCCTGTCAAAATAATAAATCCCAGGGCGGTAATCATATCTAAAGGGACGATTAAACCAGGGATACGGTTGGCAATTACCAAACATAATAAAGCACCACTCAATCCCATCGGGACTGTTGCCATAATCACTAGAGGATAGAGAAAGGAACGATAAAGGGCAACTAATAATAGGTAAGTGATTAAAATGGATAGGGAAAAGGCACTGATTAATTGAGAGAGAGTTTCCGTCAAGCGATCGGCAGAACCAGTTAATTCTAAACGATAGCCAGCAGGTAAACTATTGCGTAAAGGCGCGAGAACTTCGGTTTCGGCTTGCTCGACTAAAGAACTCAAAGGTGCATCGGGTGCTAGGGAAGTAGTTAGAGTAACCGATCGCTCTAGATCGACGTGATTAATGACATCTGCACCAGTTGTTTCTCTAATTTCGGCTACATCACTTAATTGAATTAGTCCTTGACTTGTATATAAAGGTAATTGACGCAATTGTTCTGGAGTTTCGACAAAAGTATTTTGCAATTCTACTGATACATCTAACTCTTCTTTGCCATCGATATAATCAGAGGCAAAACGCCCACCTAAAGCAGCTTCTACCATCGAGCCTATTTCTGCTTCGTCGATCCCGACTTCTGCTAAACGTTCGCGATTGGGAATAACTTGTAATTCTCCTGCACCAAAAACGAAGTTAGAACGGACATTTTCGACTCCTGTAAAAGAACGTAATTGTTCGCTAATTTGTCGATCTAACTGGCTTAATTCTGCCAAATCCGTACCAATAATATCAATTTCAAATTCTTTACCTGGATCTTGGAAAATAGAGAGCCGAGTTGGCACTAAAAAGCGATAACCAGGAAAATTATTACTAGCAGCGCGCATACGTTCGACCATATCTGCAAGTCCCTGAGTAGTAGCAAATTCAGGCTTTAAAATTGTCGCGATCGCCCTTCTCCCAGGTCGTTCGACAAACATAACGCGATCGACCTCTGGTTGTTGGCGTAAAAATTCTCTTGGTGCTGCTGAAAGCCTAATTGCTTCGGGAATACTCGTTCCTGGTAATGGTTCTACTGTCCATAAGAGTAAATTGCGATTTCCTTCAGGTAAATAATCAGCAGGAGGTAAAAGAAACCAACAAGAAACTAAAAGAGTTAAAGGAAGAGCAAGTAAAAATAATCTGCGTCCAATTTTACCCCTCCCTAAAGACCATCTGACAGTATTAGCCAGAAAATTCTCTAATTTGCCTTGAAATAGCCGAAAAATTGCCGATGTTTTCGCCGCAGATCGCTCTAACCAATTACCTCCGATATACTCCCCTCCCTCCATCATTTGCAAAGCTTCCGATTGTTTGAGAAATAAACCCGATAACATGGGGACTAAAGTTATCGCAGCTAACAGAGAAAATAAAGCAGAAGCCGATAAAGCGATCGCCATGTCGTAAAATAATTGTCCTGCTTCCCCTGTCACGATTATGAGAGGCAAAAATACAACTACATTAGTTAGAGTCGAACCCAACATAGCCCCCCAAACTTCCTGCGTCCCATCGATCGCTGCGGAGACTGGTCTTTTGCCTTGTTGTAGATGAGTAAAAATATTTTCAATAACTACGATCGCATTATCGACTACCATCCCCACAGCAAAGGCTAAACCTGCCAAACTGATAATATTCAGCGTTCGTCCCAAGAAAGATATGACGATAAATACAGCAATTAAAGTAGTTGGAATAGTCAAAGCAATCACAGCTACTGTTCGCATCGAACCGAGGAAAAGAATCAACACCGCCGTAGCTAGCAGCGCACCAGTAATTAAATTTCCTTCGACTAAAGCGATGGATTGATTGATATATTCACTTTCGTCATAGTTATAAACAAAGCGAATTCCTTCTCCATCTCGATCAAACTGGGTTTGAAATTCCGAGATAATTTCTCTAACGCCTCTAGCTACATCTGGTACATTCGCCCCAACTCGACGGATAATCCCAATCGCCACAGCAGGTTCGCCATTAAAAATCAAAGCACTCTCTTGAACTGCTCGTCCCATCTGCACTTGGGCGACATCCCTTAGATAAACAGTTCCCGAAGCATCCCGTCGCAATACAAACTCTTCTATTTGTTCCAACTGTTGCGATCTACTGACAGTCCGCACTCGATATTCTCTTCTACCCACTACCAAAGGGCCACCCCGAATATCGCGGTTATTATCTTGTAAGACCTGAACCACATCACTAATAGTCAAGTTGCGATCGGCAAGTGCTTGGGGATCGACTCTTACCTCCACCTCTCTTTCCCTACCCCCAGGGATAATAAACTGTCCTACACCTTCAACTCGACGCAATCTAGGCACGATTATATCTTCAGCTAAATCTCGATAGCGATCGGGATTGCTTTGCTCCCCTTCCTTGGGGGCGATCACAATCCACATCATCGGCGAACTATTACCACCAACCAATTCCACATTAGACTCGCTGGTTTCTTCTGGTAATTCTTCTACCTGTTGCAATTTATTTAAAACATCTACCAGACGTTCGTTGAGATCGCTACTCCAATCAAACTCCAGAGTAATACTACTAATACCAGGACGAGAATTACTATCAATTTTTTGTACCCCCAAAACCTCCTCCATCCTTTCTTCGATAGGACGAGTTACTAAATCCTCCACTTCCGTCGGAGAAGCACCAGGATAAGGAGTCGTAATACTAATTTCTGGGCGATCGCCCCCTGGTTGCAATTCTAAGGGCAAATTTAAAAGTGAAAATATTCCCAATACCGCTAGCAAACAAAATAAAACAAAAGTTCCATGTCGCCAGCGCACCGCAGTTTCAATAAAATTCATTGTTATTACCTAATTAACAACCTTAACCATCGCACCATCACTCAACCCATCTCCCCCTCTTAAAACGATCGCTTGTCCCGATCGCAATTGTGGGTTGTAAATAGCAACGCGATCGCCCATGTCCGCAATCATTTCTACTTCAATTTCTTGAGCTTTATTCTCAGCTAGGGTATAGACCAACCAACGATTTTCTCTCCTGGTAATAGCATCCCGTGAAATCACAAAACTAGAGCGATCGCTTTTTAATTGCAGATTCCCCATGACAGCCATCCCAGATAATAAACCTGGAGGAGGATTGTCTAAACGCACTCTAATTCTTTGTCTTCTGGATGCCGTATCTGTTGTGGGGACTATACCTGTAATAGTGGCGCGTCCTTGCCATTGGGGTAAAGCGCGGGTGTTTAATGTTACTGCTAATCCTGGTTTAATGCTGCTAGTCAATTCTTCAGGGACTTCTAAAAAAACATCTAAGCTATCGCTAGCAACTAAAGTCGCAATTTCATCAGCACTTTCGACATAATCCCCTGCACTGACGTGCCTTTGCTGCACTACTCCATCAGAGATTGCTTGAATTTGAGTACGTTGTAAATCTATTTCTGCCCGATTTACTGCTGCTTCGGCTGCTGCGACATTTGCTCTTTGTGCCTCAATCTCTTCACGAATCGGCCCAGCGATCGCTTCTTGTAAAGAGGCTTCTGCTTCTAAAGTATTTCCTCTAGCATCATCCACAGCCGAACGGGCTTCAATCAGACTTCTTTGGGATTGCGCCCCCTGTGCGACCAGATCGGAACTACGTCTGAGATTATCTTGCACTTCTTGTTCTCTAGCTTGTGCAGAACTTAAAACTGCTCGTCTTTGAGCAATAACTTCAGGGCGCGTCCCCACTTCTAAACGGGCAAGATTGCTTTGTGCTTGTGCCAAACGTGCCTTAGCTTCAGCCAGTTCTACCGTACCATCAGCATCATCAAGAATAGCGATCGTCATACCTTGAGTAACGCGATCGCCTGGTTCGATGAGGACTGATTCAACTAAACCATCAATTTGAGAACGAACATTAGCCTGTTGTCTCGATTCTACTTGACCGAGAAGTTGTATGTTTCTAGTAGCAGTACCAGTAGCTAAATTGGTTGTCGAGATCGGGCGAGGCGGAATTGTTGGTTGTGCTACAGCAGCTTGAGGTTGACTAACATCAGGTTTAAAAATCTGCCAGAGAGTTCCGCCAATTACAGCGATCGCCATAAATATAAGAATCCAACGCCAAGAATTTTGATGATGAGGTGGTTGAGATAAGGGTGGCTCTAATTCTGACGATTTCTTAGTTACTTCAGGTTCAAAAGTATTCATTTTTTAAAAAAGTAATCTAAATAAAAACCCTACCCGAATTACTTCGGGTAAAAGTTTAAGGAGCAAAGTCTAAAGTCTTAATATTTTGTAAGTTGAGTGATTTGTACTCTATGGAAGGAAACCAATACAAAATCCTTCGTTTTATGCTTGAGGAAGATTACTCGGCTCTGTGGGGCTATCAGAATTACTAGTATTTTTCTCACCAGAGCAAGCTAGAGCAGATAAAGGTGCAATAACAACAGCAAACATTAAAACACTGGCTAAAAGTGGCATAAACTTAACTTTCATAATCTTTCTCCAAAAAGTTTTGTTATTTGTTATTAACTATTATGGAGAGAGAATGTGACAGAGAAATGTCAAAACAATTCAAAATTCAAAATTATCAATTTAAAATTACTATTAACTCACCGTTCGCTTATTTTAAACTTAGGTAGCTCAATAAATGAGGCTAACTGCTTTGTTTACAAGGCTTTTAGCTAATTAAGCGGGAAGAGAGGGACTATTTTAGGCGATTGCTACAACAACGAAGCAATTGGGATTTGAAGTAGGTTAGTTGGCGATCGCCTTGTATTAATTTTCTCCAAGTTAACCGCCGCTATTTCTTCTGTAAACCTTACACTGTAAGCTTTTTCGCCATGATAATAATGAAGAGTTCAGAAATTTGAGCGAACGGTGAGTTATTAAGCATTAAGCTGTGATGCATTTAAACTGTAGAACTCTTGCAAAAATATTTTGTGGTATGATAAAGAGTTTTACTTTTTTATTAATCAAGTATGAAATATTGGCAAGCTATTAAACTTTCGTTAAGAAAATTTAAGCGACTTACTGGGGTTAAACGTCAAACTTTTCGGTTGATGGTACGCTTGGTAAAAGCACAAGAAAAACAGAAGAAAAAAACAGGGCGCCGAGCCAAATTAATTATTGAAGATCGGATACTAGTAACTCTACAATATTGGCGAGAATATCGAACGTATTTCCATATATCATGCATACTGGAAAATAGCCGAATCTACGGTATGTCGTAATAGCCGACAAAGGATATCAAGGAATCACTAAAATTCAGGGAAACAGTGAAACCCCTGTCAAAAAACCCCGAGGTGGAAAATTAACCAAGGAACAAAAACAATATAATCGTCAATTGAATCGATTAAGAGTTGCTGTTGAGCATATTAATCGTCGGTTGAAAATCTTCAAAATTTTGTCGTATCGATATAGAAATCGGCATCGCAGATTTGGCTTCTGAAGCTCATTTAATTGCTGGTATTTATAATTATGAATTAGCCTAATAATCGGGATTGAAAAACTGAATCAATCCAATATTTTCAGTAATTAATTAATTACTGAAATAATTGGCGCTGTCAATTTTCATGATTGGCGATCGCTGTCTTACAGTTAATAGAAAAAATCTCTCAGTTCTTACTATTTTAATAGAGAAAAATCGAAATAAAAATCCCCCTTAACCATACCACAAAATATTTTTGCAAGAGTTCTGCTGAAGCTGGAACGGGAAAAACTCTCTTGGTTAACAGCATCATTAAAGCTGTAGCTGGCGGTGAGGATTGGAATGGCTACCCCACCAAGCACGGCAAAGTCCTCTACATCCAAACCGACGAACCAGAAGTTAACACCTCCCATAACCTCAAGGAAGCTGGGTTTGAATCTATCCCCAATGAAAACCTCACCATTTATTTTAAGTGGCAATTTAGCCAAATGGCGAAATTAAAAGAAACCATTGAGCAAGAACAGCCCAAATTAGTCGTCATTGACAGTCTGACTAGCTGTAACCGCAGCAGTACGGTAGAAGAAAAAAATGTTGAATATGCCCGTAGTCTATACGAACTGCGAGACATTGCGATGGAAACAGGCTGTGCGATTATCGTCCTGCATCACGAAAATAAAAATGGTCAGGTGCGGGGAACGACGGCAATTAAAGCTAATGTGTCTGAGGTGTGGCATCTCAAAAGCTGCGACAAGCTATCGTCTACCCATAGGTTGCTAGAGATTGAAAAATCTCGCGCTGGTTGTAACGGCACGAGACAATTGCAGTTAGATACCTACGACCTCAGTTGGCAAGACCAGGGTGAATACGACCCCCGTAGCAAGGAAGGACAATCTTCATCGATGTCCACTGGTGCGAAACTCCTAGCCCACTTAAAAGAGCGTCCAGGGGTAGTATTTGAACCCAGTGAATTAGTCCATGAGTTTGGTAAAAGTCGCGATGCCATCCGCAAAGCCTTAGCCAGACTGCATAAATCTGGTTTACTCGAATGCGAATCAAAAGTAAAACCACTGGAAAAAGGTAACGCCGTTAGATATAAGGTTTATTTCTTCCCTGAGTTGTCCACTGTACCTGAAACTACCACTCCATCAGAGTTGGAGACGATGGACAGTGATACCAACGACAATTTAACTCAAAGTAGTGAATCGAAGGATGTCCAAGGTGTAGAAGCTTTTAAAAATATGGACTACAGCCACAACGGACACAGTGACCACCAAAACAGTGAAGCTTAAAAATTAAAAGAAAAGAAAAGAAAAGAAAAGAAAAGATATTTGCCAGTTACCGTTTTCACCCTTATAGTATGGCTGAGTCGATAAACTCTGTTACTCTCGTACTAGCAGACTTCGTTACTAACAGACTCACATACTCTGTCACTTACAGACTTATGCCCAAAATACTTGCGATCGCCAACGGGAAAGGAGGAGTGGGAAAGACTACTACGGCAGTCAATCTAGCTGCCATTCTTGCCCAGAAAATGAAAACTTTGCTAGTAGATACTGATTCTCCCCAGTGGTCGGCTAGCTGGTGGGTAGAAAGAGGGGATATGCCCTTTGACATGGTTCAAGAAAGCGACCCCAATCTGCTCAATCAGTTAAAAAAGGTCAAAGATTACGAACTGGTGGTAGTCGATACTGCTCCCTCTAGAGAATCAAAAGCTCTCAAAGCAGTAATCGAGAAAGTTGATTATGTAGTGATGCCAAGTAAACCAGCTTCTCTAGACATTCAAGCTTTAATTCATACCGTCAAAACTTTAGTAGCCCCTGCCAAAGTAACCCATCGCATTCTCTTGACCATTGTTGACCCTCGCAGTATAGGAGATGCCCTAGATGCCCAAGAATCATTGATGGAGGCGGGAATTCCCGTATTTAGTAGTTTTATTAGGTCATACAAAATTTACGAGCGCATACCCGATGAAGGAATTTCTATCGTCCAAGCCACAGGAAAAAATGCAGGAGTAGCAGCTTCGGACTATCGCAAATTAGCAGATGAATTACTTAGGGAGTGGAACTAATGGCAAAAAGACGCAAACTTTCAGATTTAATCGGTGAAGAAACTCAGCAAACCGAACGGACATCTCAAACATTAGAAGAAGCGGACGGGTGCGGTGACGCGACGTTAGGAGCTAATCCTTTAGGACTTGGGGTTCACCCCCATGAGCAACCCGTCCAAGAAACACGAGGCTTACAAGGGCGTGAATTTGATTCACGTCACAGCCCCTCCTCAAATGACTTCGTTACTGCCGAAGTATCAGAGTTAGTAACTGACAAAGTACTAGACTCACAAGCTAACAAAGTTTCGGACATACAGAGTAACAAAGT
>CAYMWC010000208.1:0-10654 GCA_964393695.1 uncultured Pleurocapsa sp. | reverse complement strand
GTTAAAATTTCATCTAGTCTTTCGTAGGTAGAAACTTCTTTACTTTTGATATCAATTAAAAGAGTCAGAGGAGTACCATCAGCATAGATACCACCGTTATCTAACTTTTCTTTTAAGTCTTGCAAAGGATCTAAATAAAGCTCTTCGAGAGTAGGTAGTGCTTTCGGCTCTTCGACTGAATAGTGAGCTACTCGCAAATTTTCTTCGTCGTCAGGATAAAGCCAGATATCAGCTTCGACACTTACAAAACCGTAGCTTAGAGCATTTAAAAGAGGATATTCGTGTTCGTAATCATTATGGGCATGGGTATGAGGTAAAGCTACACTTCTGGGAACAGGAGGTTCTGTTGGTTTGGGTTTTTTCTTTTCCCTAGGGTTAACTTCTAATTTAACTGCTTTTTCTGAGGTACAGACTTCAATTTTTTTTGTGAGTTGATCGGCATTGGCAACAGTGATAGCCGAAGGATCTTCAATTTTTCTAAAACTTGAATTAGTAGAATATTTATAAATTAAATTATTCACAGTTCTACTACTTGTCAATACAATATTAGAACTGAGAGTAGTATATTCCCTAACAATATTATTAAATAAAATAGCACTCTTTTCGTTTAATCCTAAATCTTTTTGATTGCCAAGAAAGTACAAGTAGAACGATATAAACAAAATATCCATGATAACTATTAAAACGGAAGATTATCTTAGCTAAACCTTTGTCCTTATCCTTATAGATTTGGTTGACTAAATGTTAATCACCGTTAAAATTATCAATAATTTAGATAAATATAAATATAATAAATAATTAAGTTTTCGATAAATTTTTATTAATATATAATCAAAATAAGTTTATAAGAAAACTATGAGCAAACTTTTATATTCTATGTATAGAAATACACAGAATTTTCCAGAATTTTATAAATTAAAATTTTAATATTTTCTTATTTCAAAATTAACTATCAATTAAATATTTGTAACTTGAAAAGAGAGCATGACAATTTACAATATTGGTACGGGAATAGCTGATATTACTAATTCGGCTATTGGTTTAGTTATGCAGGGGATGGCAGATCCAGATCAAAAGACCACGGGGGTCGAATCCAAAATCTATGCCAGAGCATTTATCGTCCAAGATACTAGTTCTAGTAAAAGTGTAGTCATAGTCATTGCCGATATTTTAGCTTGTATGGAAGCTTTGAAGCACGAAGTAATTCAACGTTTAAAATCGCAATTTAAGTCACTATATAATGATAATAATGTTTTAATTAGCGGAACTCATACCCACAGTGTTCCTGGGGGTTTTTCTCACTGCAAGCTATACGAACACGTTATTGGAGGGTTTAATCCTCATACCTTTGAATGTATTGTCTCTGGCATTATTGCATCTATCCAAAAAGCTCATCACAATTTGGCTCCAGGCAAGATTTACGTCAATACAGGTATAATTTACGATTGTGGTAGACAGCGATCGCTTCTGGCATATCTCAATAATCCATTATCTGAACGGAAGAAATACGATAGTGACACCGATAAAGAGATGTTACTCCTTAAGTTTGTTAGGTTAGACGAAACTAGTGAATTTCCCTTGGCTGTCTTGAATTGGTATGGGATTCATCCTACAGATAGAGGTCAAAAAAACACCCTGATTAATGGTGACAACAAAGGGTATGCCTCTTTTTTGTTTGAACAAGCTATGAAGACAGACTACACGGCACGAGAGACATTTATTGCTGCGTTTGCTAATTCTAGTTGTGGTGATGTATCTGGCAATGTTGAATTTGGCGTAATTCCCAATGGCATTAATGATCAAGAACATATGGAATTGCACGGCAACAAGCAGTTTAATAAAGCCCAGGAACTTTTTGCAACTGCAAAGGAGGAATTACAGGGAGACATCGATTATCGACATACATGGGTGGATATGTCCCAGATTGAGATCGAGCATCATCCAGGAAAAAGAACATATCCTGGTGCTTTGGGACTATCATTTACAACTGGTAGTACGGAAGATAGCATTCCTCGCCTAAAAGTAGGAAATTTTAGCTTTAATAGTATTCAGTTAAAAGAAGGTTTAGTTAGAGGTCAACTTTCTGTTTTAGAAAGGTTAGCTCAAGGTATCATTACTGCTGTATTAGCAGTTATATTTGGCAGAACTAAAAAAAGCCAGGAATTTATCGACGGACATACTCCCAAGCCGATCATATTGGCAACAGGTCTAATAAATCCGCCGATTACTCCTAATATTCTCCCCTTGCAAATTATCAAAATCGGTAATCTGGTTTTGTCAGCTATTCCAGGGGAAATTACCACGATGGCAGGCAGACGCTTAAAAGAAACTGTTCTGACTGAACTTGAAAAACTTGACGTTAATTATTTAGCTTTGGCAACATATTCAAACGATTATTGTTTATATATTACTACTAAACAAGAGTATGAAAAACAACATTACGAGGGAGCATCTACCCTTTTTGGGCCCTATACATTAATGGCTTATCAACAAGAATTTCGTAAGTTAGCCAACACCTTTAAAAATGAGATTGAGGTCAATTGGCAACAAAATCCTCTCAATCCTGTTAAATCAGCAGAAGTCGCCAAATCTCTCACTATTAGAAATTTATCCAACTCCACTGTTAATCTGCATTTTTTTAAGCAATCAGACAACTTAATGATTATACCCTTTGTTAAATTACAAGTTACTCCACAAAGCGATCGCGCCATTGTATTTCCTCTGAATGTAAACGAAGCTAAAATGCGTATTGATCGCTTCAAAATGATAGAAAATATTAAGGTTCATAATCTTGTAACCATTGATCGTGACGGGAAAGGTTCGGTCTCAGATTACCAAGTATTTGGGTCTTTAGCCCCGTCCTTACCAAGTAGAAGATATACGAAAAATTAAGAAAATTAATCAGGAATTACCATAACTTGTAACCAAAAACGAAGAGATGAGGTAGCATCTAAAAGAGATTTTGGGGAGATGATATGGCAAAGCAAAAAGTCGGTTTATTATTTGGTGGTTGTTCAGGAGAACATGAAGTTTCGATTACTTCCGCAAGAGCGATCGCGTCTGCCCTGCAACAAGGGGATAATCAAGCTAAATATGATATCCTGCCTGTATACATAGACAAAAGTGGTACATGGCAACCTAGTAACCTGGCTCAACAGGTATTGGAATCAGGGAAGCCCTTATTATTAGAGGCAGAACAAGAAACTAATTTCAGCAACCAAGACAATAGCAACCTTACTGTTACAGGTTTCTCTTCTTTAACTCCTACAGGACAGAATTTTAGCTATTCCGAAATAGATGTTTGGTTTCCAATTTTGCATGGCCCTAATGGAGAAGATGGTACGGTACAGGGTTTACTAAGCTTGATGAAAGTTCCTTTTGTTGGTTCTGGAGTACTAGGATCGGCTTTGGGAATGGATAAGATCGCTATGAAGATGGCATTTACCCAAGCAGGTTTACCCCAAGTAAAATATGTGGCGGTAAATCGATCGCAAGTGTATTCTAGCCCCTGTGTTTTCCCCAAACTCTGTGATGATATTGAGGCACAGTTAGATTATCCCTGTTTTGTTAAACCTGCTAATCTTGGTTCATCGGTAGGTATTGCCAAAGTGCGATCGCGGGCTGAATTGGAAGCAGCTTTGGATAATGCTGCTAGTTATGATCGTCGCCTTGTCGTTGAAGCAGGAGTTACTGCTAGAGAGGTTGAATGTGCTGTGTTAGGTAACGATAACCCCAAAGCTTCAGTAGTGGGAGAAATTACCTTTGACAGTGATTTTTATGATTACGAAACTAAATATACAGAAGGACTAGCTCAATTACATATCCCTGCCGATCTTCCTGATACAGTTATTTCACAGATTCAAGAGATGGCAATCAAAGCCTTTTTAGCCCTAGACGCAGCAGGACTAGCCAGAGTTGATTTTTTCTATGTAGAAGAGACAGGAGAAGTCTTAATTAACGAAATAAATACTATACCAGGCTTTACTTCTACCAGTATGTATCCGCGACTTTGGGGAGCGACAGGCATTTCTTTTCCTCAATTAGTCGATCGCTTGATTAATTTAGCTATGGAGCGTTATCGAGAATCGAATATTAATTAATTTTAGGTGAGGTTGAATTTTTTATTAATCGAAATATTTTTCAACCTCTAAAACGCTTTTGCCAAAACAATTATTCACAATCTCCGTAACCTGGTCGCTGGTTAAACCAGGTAAATAGTTGCTAACATTACTTTCCACATATCCCATAGGGTCTAAGCTAAAAAATTTAATCTTGTTTTTTTCCCACAACCAAACTTCAGATATTTGCAGGTATTTATATTTAGTTAAATCATCAATACTGCCAGAAGTTAAGTTTATTTCTGCTGCCAAATCTGGCTTCTTTTTATCTGTACCAAAGCAATAAGCAACATCGGGTTCTTTTCCTTCTTGCCCTTCATGTCTCAGGGTAGTCTGATTATAAGGAAATAGAAGCAGACTATTTTTACGACAGTATGCCCAAATAATTGCCCTAATATAATCGCCAATCATTTCGTGGTTACGACCTGGAGACACGATTGTAATTACTCCGTTGCGAAAGGAAACTCTTTTGCTTGGTAAATCCAGCGCAATATACTCAGACCAAGTTGTATTGGTAATAGTAGTGATGCGATCGCTTTTTAGGTTTCCAATAGTTAGCATTTTCTATCAGGATTATATTATGACCTTATTTTAGCAATAGATGGCTTATAGCTTATGGCTTATAGCTTATAGCTAGGAGCAAAGCTCCTTTATTTGTCTGAGAGTGCGCTGAAATGGTTCGAGATCGTCTAAACCACGTGCCAAAATTAAAGTGCCTTGAATCTTGGCGATCGCGTCTTCTGCTTGCTCTCTGGCAATCTTTTCCTCGATTCCTGCTGCCACTAAAACTTCAGAGATCGCTTCAATCCATAATTTTAAGCTGTTTTTAATTTTCTCTTGAAATAAGCCTCTCGCTTCCCCCAACAACAATACGCTAAAGATACAAGATTGTTCGCCCTCTTGGTATAACTCGTTGACTTGCTCACACATTTCACTAAGGCGATCGCTGGGATTATTTTGAGCGCGCATTGGTTTTAAGATTTTTCTTTCTAGCCAATTTTCTAAATACTCCAATACAGCATTTACCATGTCTTCTTTCCCTCCTGGAAAGTGATGGTAGAGGCTGGCTTTGCCCAAGCCTGTAAATTGAGAGATTTTCGATAGTGTTGCACCTTCGTATCCATACCGTCGAAATAGCTCTAGCAATTGCAAAATTAATTGTTCTTTGCTCATTCAAAAATAACTTTAGAGTATCTATTGACAATTATACCGAACGAACGGTACAGTATTAACATAAACCAACCGATCGGTAAAATAACAAAACTAAAGCGATCGCTCGGAAGAAATAAACAATAGAGTTTCATGAGGATTAAATCGATGATTGAACTTTACGGTCATGAATTATCTGGAAACAGCTATAAAGCCAAACTAATGCTGTCACTGTTAGGCATCGATTATGAATGGATCAATGTAGATTTGCTCAAAGGAGAACATAAAACTGCTGAATTTCTCAAACTTAACCCCTTCGGTCAAGTTCCCCTCCTAATCGACAACGAGATCATTATTGCCGATGCTCAGGCGATTTTAGTCTATCTAGCCCGTCGCTACGGTGATGATCAATGGTTGCCGAGCGATCCTGAATCTCTCAGTCGAGTAGTACGTTGGTTGTCTACTACTGCTGGAGAGGTGCGCCAAGGGCCAGAATTTGCTCGTCTGTATTATTTATTTAATGCTACCACTATCGACATTGAGCGAGCCAAGCAAAAATCAGAATTTATTCTCACTCAGCTAGAGAGACATCTTAGCGATAATCGCCAGTGGTTAGAATGCGATAATCGCCCAACAATTGCCGACATAGCTGTTTTTCCTTACATAGCGTTAGCCGAAGATGGAAAAGTCTCCCTGGCACCATATACCAACGTGCTTAACTGGATTGAGCGAGTTCAAAGTTTACCAGGTTTTATTACTATGCCAGGAATCAAAGATTTTACCGCAGTAGGGGCGCAAGGCTTGCGCCCTCCAAATAGCAAGTAGGTTGACTACAGAAGCTAATTATTAGTTAATTGGAGGAATTTATGCCCAGAAAGTTTGGTGAAATAGCTTTTACGCCTTTAGTTATAGCTGCCCAAGAAAAACGCGGATCTCGGAAAACCTATGAAAAATATATCGCCAATGGGCCAGCTAATGATATAGCAGATGCTAAAGTCAAAGCCATCATTGCTCGACTGGATGGTTTCTATCTAGGAACTATAAGTTCTAATGGTTATCCTTACATACAATTCCGAGGTGGGCCACCTGGTTTCTTGAAGGTGTTAGATGATCGAACCCTTGCCTTTCCCGATTTCAAGGGTAATGTGCAGTATATTACTGTGGGCAATTTAGAAGGAAATGACAAAGCATTCTTATTTTTGATGGATTATCGTCATCGAGAACGTCTAAAAATTTGGGGACGCGCTCGTTATGTGGAAGGGGATGCTGCATTACTGAAACAATTACAACTTCCTGGCTATCAGGCAGAGGTCGAACGGGCGATTGTGTTTCACATCGAAGCCTGTAGCTGGAATTGTCCCCAACATATTCCAATCCGTTATTCCGAACAAGAAGTAGCAGAAATAATTGCTCCCCTGCAAACTAGAATCGAGGAATTAGAAAGATTTGTTGCACAAGTAAAAAACAGTGAACAAGGATAAGTTCTGACTTCTGACTTTTGACTTATCCTACTCTCCCAATTTAGCTAAAGCGATCGCTTCTTTAATTGAGCCAAAAGTGTAGAGGATGCCTAAAACCACTGCCAAAATTGTGATCGGAAAGAAGGAAACCTTCAAGACCGCGCTCGTTCGCTAAATCCGCAACGTCTTTTCCATAATTTTTTAATTCCCAAACAAAAAATTAAAAACAACAGCAATCTGGGTTACTCTAAAATTTGTGACATTTTGTAACCGAAGTATTGAGGAAATTATGGAACGCACTTTTATTATGATCAAACCCGATGGCGTACAACGTCATCTAACGGGAGAAATTATTCATCGTTTTGAATCCAAAGGTTTTACTTTAGTAGGACTAAAAATGATGCAAGTTTCCCGTGAGCTAGCCGAAAAACACTATGCAGTACATAAAGAAAGATCTTTTTTCAATGGCTTAATTGAATTCATTACTTCTGCTCCCGTCATTGCTATGGTTTGGGAAGGGGAAAGCGTCGTAACTGCTGCCAGAAACCTCATTGGCGCAACTAACCCTACTACTGCTGCTCCAGGTTCAATTCGCGGTGATTTTGGTGTAAGTATCGGACGCAACTTGATTCATGGCTCCGATGCGATTGAAACTGCTCAAATAGAAGTCTCGCTCTGGTTTAAAGAAGAAGAGCTAGTAAATTGGCAACCTGTCAGACAATCCTGGCTTTACGAATAAGAAAAGGATGAAGGATGAAGGATGCATTATGAGGAGTTTATTATTACTAATTACTGATAACATTGTTCATCGTTCATCATTCCTACTTCATCGTTTTTAATCACTACTCCTCATCCTCATCATAATCTTGATTTGCCAAGGCAAATAAACTGCAAATAGCACAGGTCATGATTCCCAGAGCGATCGCCCAACTACTTCCCCCAAAGCTAATATTGATCACCCAATTTGAAATTGCTCCTGCGATTAAGAAAGGCACAATACTCAACACCGATGCGTAAAAAGCATTTTGGGCTTCTCTAGCAGGACGAGTTGCTTCAAATTCTTTAGCAGAAGTATAAAGCCACCCCTCAGCAAAGTTAAACCATCTCTCTAACTGATGACTAATCCAGTTTTTGGTGGAATCTAGACCAATATAGAGAGCCAAAGACCAAATACAACTACTCGCTAAGTTAACTGTGTCTAGCTCAAAAGCAAAAGGAATAATATTTAATCTCATTTTATTTGTAAATATTTATATTGAATTATTTTAATCAGTTTTAGGAGCGTTAAACCATTTTCAGATAGAAGCAGGAAGATGCGCCTTGCTGCTCAGAAAATTAGACAGTATATTTGGAAGGGACTTTAGCAATCTGAAAAAACACTGTTAATTCTATTAGTTTTTTTGCCAGTTATTACTTAAAAATTATCTATTTTCTGCTAAAAATAGCAGAAGAAACTTTTTATCTTTAATTTCCATCTATAAAGAACTAATAAGCATAAATTAGGACAAATAAGCATAAATTATTACAGTGATTGAGCCAAATAAATGATCTATAAATTTAAAGTTCAATGGGGTCGTCTTCTGGCTGTTGCGATCGCGACTCTTTTTCTATCTTTGGGATTACCCAACTGGAAAATTTTTCAGACACAAGCATTAAATGTACCTGAAAACAACTTAATCGCTCAAAACGTTTCTGCTGTTTGGAATAAAGGCTCGTTTCCTCTAGAAAATTTCCAATCTTATACTTCTGGCTTTGGTTATCGTACTTCTCCTGTTACGGGAGAGCGTCAGTTTCACAACGGTTTGGACTTAGCTGCCCCTCGCGGAAGTTATATCCGCAATTGGTGGTCAGGAAAAGTTGTAGAATTATCGGACGATACTGCTTGTGGGACAATGATCGCCATTCAGTCAGGAGCATGGGAACACTTTTATTGTCACATGGAAGGGTATGTACAAGGCTCTTCTTTAATTGACCGAGAGGGAGGACTGCAAATTGCTTTAGGGCAAAATATTCCAGCAGGAGCAAGAATTGGTCGCATTGGAATGAGTGGTAGAACTACAGGACCGCATTTACATTGGGGACTTAAACATAATGGTGGTTATATCGACCCTGCTTTAGTTCTCAAGGAAATGTTTAAACGTCAGACTATTTCTTCTGCGTCATAATCAGGAACGATGAAGTAGGAATGATGAACGATGAACTTATAGGTTATAGGTTAAATATGATATATTCCTCATCCCACATCACTCATCCCTCATCGTTTTTTAAAAATCCTCAGAAATATCGAGATTAGCGACCAGAAATGTCCATTTATCGGCTGTTTCTTCGATAATTTTACTGGTAGGTTTACCTGCACCGTGTCCAGCTTTGGTTTCAATTCTAATTAAAATTGGTTGCTTTCCTTGATGGGCAGCTTGCAAGGCAGCAGCAAATTTAAAACTATGGGCAGGCACAACGAGATCGTCATGATCCGCAGTGGTAATCATGGTTGCAGGATAAGCCGTATCTTCTTTGAGGTTATGGAGAGGTGAATAAGCATAAAGGGTTTTAAAATCTGCTTCATTATCGGGGCTACCATATTCAGAACACCATGCCCAACCAATCGTAAATTTATGAAACCGCAGCATATCCAAGACACCTACAGAGGCGATAACAGCAGCAAAGAGATCGGGACGTTGAGTTAGACAAGCACCGACTAGTAAGCCTCCATTACTACCACCTGCGATCGCCATTTTTTTAGTACAGGTATATTGATTGGCGATTAGCCATTCTGCTGCGGCGATAAAGTCATCGAAAACATTTTGTTTTTTATCTTTCATCCCTGCTTGGTGCCAAGCTTCGCCGTATTCGCCACCACCGCGTAAATTGGGTACAGCGAAAATACCACCCATTTCCAGCCAAATTAGATTACTCACAGAAAAACTGGGAGTTAAAGAAATATTGAATCCATCGTAGCCATAAAGATAAGTAGGGTTATTGCCATCCAGCTTAATGCCCCGTTTATGGGTAATAAACATGGGAATTTTTGTACCATCTTTACTGGAATAAAATACCTGTTGAGTTTGATAATCATCAGGATTAAAATCTACTTCAGGTTTACGAAACAGTTTACTTTCACCTGTAACCATGTCGTAACGATAGATAGTAGGCGGAGTAGTAAAACTGGTAAAAGTATAGAAAGTGGTTGTATCTTGCCTTTTACCATCAAAACCACCTACAGAGCCAATTCCTGGTAATTCCACACCGCGGACAAAAGTACCATCCAGATTAAAAATTTTAACTTGCGATCGCGCATCCTGAAGATAAGCAGCCACAAACTGATTATTTAAAATACCTACACTTTCTAAAGTTTCTTTGGCTTCAGGAATTATTTCTTGCCAATTAGCTGGTGCAGGATTGTTAAGATCAATTGCGATCACTCGACTACAGGGGGCATCTAAATCTGTTTGTACCCATAAAGTATCCCCATCATTATCAATCACATCATAGCTAGCTTCAAACTCGCTGATTAACTCTACTACCCCACTCTCAGGTTGTTCTAGGTTTTTATAGAAAACTAAATTTTTACTATCTGTCCCCAGCCAAACACTAATAATTAAATACTTGCCATCTTCGGTGACACCGCCACTAAAGCCCCATTCTTTTTGATCTGGACGATGATAAATAAGAATATCTTCTGCTTGTTCTGTACCTAAGCGATGATAGTAAAGCTTCTGATAATAATTAACGTCTTCTAATTTTGTTTGTTCGTTAGGTTCATCATAACGACTGTAGAAAAATCCCTGATTATCTTTAGTCCAGGAAGCACCAGAAAATTTAATCCAGCGCAGATGATCGGGGCAATCTTGTCCAGTGGCAATGTCTTTAACTCGGTTAAACTAAGCCAGGTTGTCACCAACCCGACTCGTCTTCAGAACGCAGCATGAG
>CAYMWC010000207.1:0-10789 GCA_964393695.1 uncultured Pleurocapsa sp. | reverse complement strand
CTCACGACTCCATCGGACAAGGAGAAGACGGCCCTACTCACCAGCCGATTGAAACTTTAGCTTCTTTAAGAGCGATTCCTAACCTGACTGTCATTCGTCCTGCGGATGGTAACGAAGTTTCTGGCGCATACAAGGTTGCGATTGAACACGCCAAACAACATAGACCAACTTTAATGGCATTCTCCCGTCAAGGTTTGCCTAACCTAGCAGGGACTTCGATGGAAGATACTGCCAAAGGTGCTTATGTGCTTTCCTGTGGTTTCGCCCCCGAAGAACTTGACCTAATCTTGATTGGTACTGGTAGTGAACTACAACTTTGTGCTGCTGCTGCCGATAAACTCAAAGCTGAAGGGAAGAAGGTTCGTGTAGTTTCTATGCCTTCTTGGGAATTATTTGAGGCTCAAGATGCAGCTTATCAAGACTCTGTACTACCTAAAGTCGCTGCCAAACGCCTCTCTGTAGAAGCTGGTACTAGCTTTGGTTGGCAGAAATACATCGGCACTGATGGTGCAGCTGTGAGTATCGATCGTTATGGTGCTTCTGCCCCTGGTGGAGTATGTCTAGAAAAATTTGGCTTTAGTGTTGATAATGTTGTCGCTAGAGCTAAAGAACTAATCGGTTAATTTTTTTAGCCAGAAATAATCAAATCTACATCTACATTATCTTGCCCTGTTTTGATGCAGGGCTTTTTTACTTAATAGAGCTATAGCAATAAGTCTTATAAACTTTAGTTAAGGTAAGGAAGAAGAAAGAAGGAAGATGGAAGAAATACTAGAGTTAAAAGACTACCTGCTAAATCATCAGTACGATCAAGCGATGACTATCGTTGAAGAACTAGAAGAGATGGGTAGACAAGACAAGATTAACACTTTAGAATCTTTTCTAGTTATTTTGTTAACTCATTTAATTAAAATTCAAGTTGAAAAAAGAGTAACCAGAAGTTGGCGTAGTTCGATTTTAAATAGCCTTAGAGAAATTCAAAAACGCAATAAATTGGGCAAGAAGTCTCAATATATTAAATTGAATCAATGGAGCGAACATTTTAAAGCTACTTATCCAGATGCTATTTTCAAAGCTGCGGATGAAGTTTTTGGTGGAATTGAAATTAAAGAACTTAAATCTTTAGTTAACCTCAATAAATTACAAAATACCGCTTTAGAATTACTTCAGTTTACTCATACTTTGGATGGAGAAAGTTTGGTAGAACTAATTGGCGATCGCTTTCCTATTGGTGATTTGAAATTGTAATAATAAAATGCTTAAAAGTTCATATACTCCTCCTTTCTTCTTGAAAAATGGTTTGTTGATGACCCTTTATACTGCATTTGTTGCTAGTAAGACTTGGGAAAAAACTATCATTGAACCAGAACCTCAATATCAGCAAGTAGTTTTTAATCAAGGTGAAGTTCCTATTGTTGCTTGGATGGCAATTCCTCCTAATCCCCAAGGAACAATTATTGGTACTTATGGGATTACTGGCAGTCTTGATAATCAATGGTTTCTGCAAATTTTAGGTAGAAAAGCTTACGCTCAGAATTATGCGGTAATTTTATTTGATTGGCGCGCTCATGGTAAGTCGGCGCAGCTATCTTCTGCATTAAGTTCTGATGGCATCAACGAAGGGAAAGACTTTGTAAATATTGCAAGTGAAAGTAAAGCTATGGGATGTCCTGCTCCATTTTGGTTTACAGGCTATTCTTTAGGCGGTCAATTGGCTCTTTGGGGTGTATATTATTCCCAATTTTTAGAGTTAGCAGGTTTAAAATCATCAGATATAGCAGGAGGGGCAGTAATTTGTCCCAATTTGGATTCTAATCGTTCCTTACCTTACTTAATGCAACATCCTACAGGTAAATATATCGAACGAGCGATCGCGGGAGGTTTAAAAAAATTAGCTCGCCAAGTTCATTTTTATCACCCTGAAGCTATTGATTTAAATATTGTCGAGGGAATTAAAACTATTTGGGATTTTGACCGCGAATTAGTGATTCCTCGTTTGGGATTTACTTCTGTAGAAGAATATTATACAGCCAGTAGTCCGTTTCGCCTTCTGCCTAAAATTCATAAACCAACTTTAATTCTTTATGCTCAAGATGATCCGATCTTTGAACCTAGTATTGCTTCTGATCTAAAAAGAGTATGCGAGGAGAATCAGGCAATTGATTTAGTTTTAACTCAAGGGGGAGGTCATGTAAGTTATCTTAGTAGCTTGAAGTGCCAAAAAATAAATGGCGATCGCGATCTTTGGTGGGGATGGAATCGAGTTTTAGAATGGCAGAGTCGATCCCCTAGTTTACGTTTTTAAATTATACTAAATCCGTTTCGTATAGGTTACTTGAAAAATCAAGCCATAAGTGTTTATTAATCCCCCAGTCCCATATTCTCCTAGTCCCCCAGCCAGTCTAAATAAATAACCTCTATCAATCGGATTTGGTATTAGACCTGTCTTGAAAATAACTGAAATTATATTAAAAAACTATTTACTTCGAGATACTTTATAATCACTAAATTAATTACTACTTTGACTTTATTAAATCTTTTTGAATTTATCTTTTTTTTTACAGTACAGTATTTTTAAATTCCAAAAAAACAAAATTCTAATTAAAAAAATAGTCAGTTATCAGTTACTGTAAACAGCAACCATGATTAATCATGATTAATATTTACACATCAGTAACATACCTTATTTTTTGAATACTAAATATTTATTAGAAATTAAAAATAATTACTAACAATTTTAATCAAATAAAAGAAAAATTTATGAATTTTTTAGATTTACCAGATTCAAGCTTATTATTATCATCTATAGATAATATAAATAACTACCAAGATGATTTATCAGAAATCAATGGAGCCGATAGCAATAGTAATACCAATCTTATTTTTGTTGATAGTAGAGTAAACAATTATCAAAGTTTACTAGAAAAAATACAAGTAGATAATGCCGAAGTCTTCCTTCTTGATCCTACTAAAGATGGAATCTTTCAAATTAGTCAGACGCTCAATTACTACCAAAACATACAGAGTATAAATATTGTTTCTCATGGAGATGTAGGTTCAGTACAATTAGGTTCAACCTACTTAAGTATTGATACTTTAAATCAATATCGAGATCAGCTTACAGGTTGGTCAGAGTATCTATCAGAAAAAGCTGACTTACTCTTTTATAGCTGCAATCTAGCTAAGGGTTCTCAAGGATTAGGTTTTGTAGAAAGCATCAGCGATATTACAGGAGCAGATATCGCTGCATCTAACAATTTAACTGGGAATAAGCAATTAGGTGGAGATTGGGAACTTGAAGTAACTACAGGATTAATTGAAGCAAATCTACCTTTTTCGCTTTCAATAACCGATGATTTTGATGGAGTTTTGTACACTTTTACTCGTGGTAGCTATACCGCAGCAGATGTAATTGATTTTACTAAACTTGAATATACTTACGATACGGGTTACAGCAATAACTTTGATATTTTGCCTTCTCAAGCGACAAATCAAATAGGTCTAAGAGTTCGTCAGAATGCGGCAAATATGACCCAGGCAGCAAGGGATGCTTTTGTTAATGCAGTCGTTACCCTAAAAAATACGTTTGAAATTACAGATAATGGTCAGCGAATCAGTATTTACGATCAATTTGTAGCAACTCATTTTGCTACAAGAGATGCACAAGGTCGTATTGGTCCTGATGGCAACCCTCTGGTCAATCCTGCTCACGCTGGTAGTGCATTTGGACCTTGGCATCGAGTTTTACTATATGAATTTGAAAAAGCATTACAAACTGTAAATCCCAACGTGACAATACCTTATTGGGATTGGACTAATCCTACTACTACCTCCAACACAATTTTTCAAAATAACTTTATGGGACCAACTGGTACAGGTGGACCTAATAGCAATCAAGTCACAACTGGTTACTTTACCCTCGCTAATGGATGGGGAATTCGGAGAGACTTAAGTAATTCTCGATGGTCGGGAGTTAACTCTAATACCATTGCTTTAACTCGCAATCTTGGCGCTGGTGGGCGAACTCTCGGTACAGTTGCCCAAGTTAACACTACTCTTGCTGCTACTACCTATACTACTTTACGCTCTCGACTAGAAGGGGGGCTGGGTATGCATAACAGTGCGCACCTTTGGTTCAACGGTATTATGGGCAATGTGTCTGGTTCACCCAATGACCCTATGTTTTGGTTATTGCACGCCAATGTTGACCGCATTTGGGCAGAATGGCAACTAAATAATCATTGGAGCGATAGTTTTTACACTGCCAGTGGACAGGCTTATGGACAGAATCTTAACGATCCTCTGTATCCTTGGAATAGCGCGACTTTTTCAGTTGCGGCTGATTTGCAAGATTTACTGCCAAACTTACCCTCCAACTTGAGAACAATCTCCAGTAATGTTGGTAATGCTGTCATGGGAACTGGAACAATTAAAGGTAATTTAGAAAATAATGATGTTGTTAGTCCTGGAAATTCACCAGGAAGACTTAAAATTAATGGGGACTACACTCAGACTGAGAATGGAGAGTTAACTATTGAAATCGCAGGTAGACAAGCAGGTAGAAAATATGATGTTTTAGATATTTCTGGTACTGCTTCTATAGATGGGACATTAAATATCTATTTCTTAAATGGTTTTCAAC
The DNA here is from genome assembly GCA_964393695.1 of uncultured Pleurocapsa sp. Classification (GTDB taxonomy): domain Bacteria; phylum Cyanobacteriota; class Cyanobacteriia; order Cyanobacteriales; family Xenococcaceae; genus Waterburya. The sequence continues at coordinate 6,147 of CAYMWC010000207.1, read as the reverse complement.
CGAAGCTGGGAGATACTTTCCGATTCTTAAAAGCTTCTGATGTTACGGGAGATTTTGACCAAATAAATATTTTCGGCCTACAAAACTCTTACAACTTCGATCTTGGTTTTAAGGATGGGGCTTATTATCTCAAGGTTGCCAGTCAGTATGAAGGAAATCATCCCAGTCATGGTTTCGCAATTACTAGAGAGCAACTGCTACAAGATACTACGAGAAATTTGTATAATCCCTCTTTTGGTCAAGGAATAGATCATTATTTGTATGGAATCGGTGTACATCACGGCGTTGGAGAGGAAACAGTTAAGCACATTGAAAGTATGGAGGGTATGGGGGATCATAGCCAAGATTCTAACTGGTATATGCCACTAAACTTCAATGACGTTAGTTTCTTGGAAAGGATTCAAAATGGTCAATCAGTCCCTGAATGGTTAATTTATCCTCCTAATCACGATCATGAAGAGCATGAAGAGCATGAAGAGCATGAAGAGCATGAAGAGCATGAAGAGCATCAATGTAAAAAAGATGGACATGGTGGTCACAACCATGAAGAGCATCAATCCAAAAAAGGTGGACATGATGGTCACAATCATCTCGAGCGACTATTGCAGACAATGGATAGCTTAAACTCCATTGATTGTCTTTTTGGATTATCGTCTTCCCTGAATTACGATTATCAACTTGCTCTTTAAACAGGGTAAGCTCATCTACTTGTTTAATTTAATAAGGATATTTTAGCCAATGCTTCTCGTTTAAAAATTGCCAATTAGTCCATAAGGTTATATCAAGGGGAAAAGGGAAAGGAGCAATTAGCAACTTGCGTAGACCTTTTTCCTTTTTCCTTATTTATGCTACTTTTTTTGCTAAAGCATTAGCTGCTGGAGAGTAATTATTAGCTTGAGCCGTGGCAATTAAGTTCCAACCTGCTTGACGAAGATGTTGATAAGTTGCCCAACCTTTAGAACCACCAGGAACACGATAATCTGGAACAGCATATTGAGAATATGTATTGTATGGTTTCCAAGCTTGGTATGCATACTCTCTTAAGTGTAAAACTATAATTTGCCTGTTATTGCTATCTTGTAACCAACACATTTGTTTATCCATAAAAATCTCATTCCTCATCAATTAATTGATGTTTATGTTATTGATATTGTCTACATTAATACCTATAATTATTTGTATTTTTTCGATATTAATGTTTGATGATTATGTTTCTAACACAGAAAAAAAGAGACTAAAGTTATGTTTGTTACCAAAATCATCAAATCAGTTCATTTTGGTAAAAAAGACAACCAAATGAGTTGGAAATATAAAAAATATAAATAAGTAACCAAAGTCTAATTAACTTTATTGTGAAGAGAGACAAAAGGCAATAGTAATATCATTTGTGTAATTAATTTTGCTTAATTTCTTATAAAAGAGATAAATATTGTTAATAAGTAATATTTATTATTAAAGCCACAAGATTTAAATAACTATCTCAATTTCTCCTACTAAAATATACTTAAAGATTATGAAAAGATTAATACTCAGTAAATTTACGAAATTCTAATAGTGTTTGGTTTTGCCTTTTTTCGTTTTATTGTGCCATTATTGTTATTCGTTACCGTAGTAAAAAAATGCTGTTTATTAAAGAATAATAAAATAATCATGTATTTGACAAAACGATTAATTTGATAGGTTAAAACGAATTGTTGTATGCAAGTTAGAGTGACGCAACAGAAATAGGATGAGAGTAACTAATTGATTAAGATCATCTGTTTTTTACACTATTAATGATTTCTTTTGAATAAAATAAAAAAGATTAATTTACATCCTTAATGTAATTGAAATTGATTTTTCTCTTATGGTTAATCTTCAACAAATAAAACAAGCTGCTGCTCAACTCCATCTCAATCTCGATAATCCACAATCGGTACGTAAACAACTTCAGCGAGTCAATCAAGCACAACAAAAATTATGTCAACTAAGACAAGAAGTTAATACTCAAATACAAGCAATCAATCAACCAACGCCAAATTTTGGTATTGATGAAGCAGCTGCCATTGGACTACATATTTTTGGACAACATCATATTGCTAGAGAAGTTACCAGACAAGGTAACAGATCTGAACATCAAGAAAAAAGACAACAACAACAAGCAAAACAACCCTATATAAAAATGCGCGATTTGATTGATAACTATATTTTTGAAGGCGATCGCCTGAAGACTATGGCGGAAGATTATTTACAGCAACGTTAAACTAAGGCACTGCCAACCTGTAAAAATTCCCTAACGGCTTTTAAATAAGCTGTTGGGTCTTCTAACATGGGAAAATGAGCAGTTTTTGGCAGTTCTACATATTTTATCTTGTCATTGAGGGCTGCTGCTTGTCTTCCCATCACCGCAGGAATAATTATATCTTTTTCTCCCGACACCATAAGAGTTGGTACAGTCAGTTTGGCAAACTCTTTGGGCATTGTTTCTACTGCTTGTTTACTAACCGAAGTATAAATTGTCCCGACTGCTGCTTGATAATCAGCCAACAAAAAATCTTCTAAAAATGCCACGCGCTCGCTTTTAGCAATGGGACGATGTAAAAATCTTGCCATAAACATTCTGTCGGACATAGGGACTTTTAAAAACCAGTTATAGCGAAATTTAACGACATATCCTCCAAACTTATGAAAGGCAGCAAAGGCTTTGGCATCATATTCAAAGATCCCGTTACAGGTAAGAATCGCTTGCTGTACTCGCTCAGGATAAAGATTAAGAAATACAGTGGCGATCGATGCTCCCATAGAATGAGCGTTTAAATATACTTGGTTAAGATTTAAAGTATCGAGTAAAATTGCTAAATCTTCAGCGTAGTCCTGCATTTCATAACCCCAACTGCCCGCCCCTGAAAGTGAAGCAGAACGACCAAAGCCACGTAGATCGTAAAGCAGACAATCAAAATCATTCGTTAGAGCTTTAGCGGTACTACGCCAATATCGTCCTGAGCCTCCCCAACCATGAATAAAAACCATTACAGGTTTATTCGATTTAATTTCTGAGTGACGAATCCACTCATAATAGTGACTTACCCCACGAACATCTACTGTAGGCATAGCAAATTATTCATCATTTTTTTACTGTTGCTATTTAGTCTATTGTCTGGAACAAAAATTTTTCTAGTAATTTTGATTGTTTTAAACAATTGCCTCCCCTGCTACTAACTTCCCTACTCCCTATTACCTATTACTCGTTACTTATCTCCTCCGCTCCTTTGCTTTGCTACCCATCGGCGATTGCGACTTGTTTAGTTCGGTTTTACATCTTGGAAAGAGATAAAAAAAATAGCTAGTATCATTACAAATCAAAAAATATTACCTTTTATTGATTTCATTTGGGTACTACATAAAATATGGGAAGTAAGGGGAGGTCGAGTACCAAAGTGCAAAACTGGTTGCTGCAAAATTTAAGTGATGTACTAAATCGAGAATTGCAGACAGAATTAACTGCTAGTTACGCTACAACTAGTTCTGATAGTGTCGATAGTCAACAAGTAGCTAAAACCAAAGTAGTACAAAATCACTATAGCGAAAAAAATCGTCTGGCGAATTTAAAAGCCCAAAGAGAATGGAGTGGAGCGATCGCTGCTGTCGAACAATTGCTTTTATCTGAAATTAATTGTAACCAGGAAACCGTTTCAGACAAGCAAGGACTTATTTTTACTGCTCCCGCTCCCCTATTAAGTAATTCTGATTTAATTACCTGCTTTCAGTCAGCTGTATTTACCCCCGATGCTTTTAATCCTCATGCCCTCATGCCCTGTCGTCAGTCGGTAGACAGCCATCAAGCAGTCAATCAAGATGGAGCATCAATCATCAATTTACCTTTAATTCCCCAAGATCCGATTAGCCAAGAACAATTTTGTCTAGTTCTCACTGCCAACTTTGGTTTAGTCATGGTTTTGGGTAAAGATACTGAAGACAGACGTAAATTTCATTTTTCTTTTGATCCTGTAACGATCAGCGAGGTTTGGGCAACCCTGCGATCGCGTTTAGTAATTACTAATTATCATCATTTAGAAAAGTTAGACAACTTGGTAGAGCAGTTTGCACCACCAAATCCTGACTATCGCTTAGTGACTAATTTTAGTCGTCAAATACTGCAACATTTACCTGATTTAGCTACTTGGGCAGTTGCGAAAACTCGTCAAGTCGAAACCGTAGCTGCAACTTCTGAATCTGAGCATCTTCAATCTGCTTTTACCTCCAAGAGATCTACTAGTCATATAGAAATGGAGTTGCTTCAGGCACTTACCCATGAAGTCAGAACTCCCTTAACTACTATTCGTACCTTAACTAAACTACTTCTAAAACGTCAGCAGGACTTTAAGCCTAATGTCGTGGAGCGTTTACAAACTATAGATCGCGAGTGTACCGAACAAATAGAGCGGATGGAATTAATCTTTCGGGCTGCGGAATTAGAATCTACTCCTCCTACGGCTAAACCCGTTGAACTAGTGCCGTTTTCTCTCGAACAGGTATTCCGCCAAAATATTCCTCGTTGGCAGGAAAAAGCTAAACGGCGCAATGTAGATCTAGATTTTACTTTGCCCCAACAGTTACCAAAGGTGGTAAGTGATCCTGCGATGTTAGATACAGTCTTAACTGGATTGATGGAAAGCTGTACCCGAAGTTTACCGACAGGTGGACATATCGAAGTCAAAGTATCGACGGCGGGAAATCAATTGAAACTACAGATGCTATCTCAGGCGAGCAACATTGATAATCCCCTAAAATCTCTAGGTCAACTACTCACTTTTCAACCAGCAACAGGGTGTCTCAGCCTGAATTTAGATGTCACCAAAAATATTTTCCAGGCTTTAGGAGGTAAACTTACCGTCAGACAAAGACAAGAACAGGGTAGAGAATTAACTATCTTTTTGCCTCTGGGTAATCAAAAAAGTAACTCTTGTGCAGAAGTTTAGTGACTAGAAATGATGAAGCTGAATTATAAGGGATGAAAATAATTTCAAATACTAGTTATGAAGATTTTTTTACAAACTCCCAGATTAATTTTGCGTCAATTGAATGAAGATGATCTCGACAATTTAGTTACGTTAGATAGTGATCCAGAGGTAATGCGCTTTATCAATGGTGGAATTGCTATTAGTCGTAAGGCGATCGCTGAAAATTTTTTACCTTATGTGATGAGTTACGATAATCAAGATGAATTGGGTTTTTGGGCAATAATCGAAAAATCTAGTCAAGAGTTTATTGGCTGGATTTTTTTACGTCCTGAAGCTGATTTTAAATTACTGCAACAATTAAATCTTGCCGACTCTGAGGCGATAGAATTAGGTTATCGTATACGCAAACTAAGTTGGGGTAAAGGTTACACTACAGAAGCATCTCAAGCATTGGTGAATAGATATTTTACCGCGTCAAACATCAACAAAATAAACGCTTGGGCATTAGCTGAGAATAAAGCATCCGTGAGGGTAATGGAAAAAGCTGGCTTGAAACTACAGCAGGAATATATTGTGACTCCTGAGATGTTGACTGATTCTAGCTTACAAGAAAATCTTTTAGTTCAAAATTTGCTCAATCGCCCATTTGTAAAATATCAAATACGCTTAAGGTGAATTGGCTTCAGTTCTCAATGTAACCTAAGATCTTGCCCAACTTGTCCAGAATTACTCTTCGGGTAAATCGGAAACGCCTGTTAAGCGATCGCGTATTGCAAACAAGCTTTTATACTTTTGGCGAAAGTCGGGGAATAACTATTAAAGAAATAATTGCAGAGGCTTTTGATAATGCTTTAGATACTGCTTCTTTGGAGGCTTTTGAGGGGACTTGTTCTACTGAAGAGTTGTCTAAATTGATAGATAAGCAGGAAATTATTAATCAGGCTTGGGAACTGATTTTAGTACAAAGTAAATAAAAAAGTTTAATTTAAGATTGCAAAGCGTAGCGCGATCGCATAAGAAAATGGATTAGGATTAACTGTAGAACAAATCAATAAATATATAAATTGCAAATTAATGAATATTCGAGTAGTTATTGAATGGGATAAAGAGGCACAAGCTTATTCTGCTACTTGTCCAGAACTTAATTTTGTTTGGTTCTACCGAACTTACTGTGTAAAAACTATAAAGATTTTTGACTTATTTTTTG
>CAYMWC010000206.1:0-10804 GCA_964393695.1 uncultured Pleurocapsa sp. | reverse complement strand
CTTAGTTAGTATCTCACAATAATAGTCGGTTTACTTACGCCCAAATGTACTAGGTGGTTAATTTTCTTGACTTTTGGCTTGGTTGATTAAACCGAGAATTTTATCAAAATCGAAATCGTCAACTTGTTTTTGGAGAGCATCTTTTAACTCGGAATGTTCCCTGGGAATTTCTTGTAATAATTCGGTTAATAAATTAGCATCTAATCTGGAACTTGCTTGCTCTAGCTTGCTTAACCATTCATGAGACATAATTTTTAACGTGTCAACAGTTAATTTAAAATTACTAATTGTTACTGGGTTTGCGGATTCGTATAGATAACGTACCCCTAAATGCTGAGCAATTTTATCAAAAATAATGCCTTCAGAAAAAGGTTTGCCTACAAAGTCATCACACCCCGCAGCTTTAAAGAGTAACTGTTCTTCTTCAGATGTGCTAGCAGTCAAAGCTACAATCAAAGGACTTTTTGCCGAATTGTAGGATTTAATCTGTTCTGTTGCCTCATAGCCATTCATGATCGGCATTCTAATATCCATCCAAATCATGTGGGGATGCCAACGCAACCATACATCTACTGCTTCTTTGCCGTTAACTGCTTCTTGAACTTTAAATCCCACTCGCTCTAATAACTGCACCATAATTTGACGGTTGGTTTTGGAGTCGTCTACAACTAAAATGCGATAGTCGGGCTGATCGGTTTCTAAACCGATAACTGTTCTGGAAGTAGAGGGGATTATCAATTCGGGAGTAATAATTGCCTTAGTCTGAATATCCAAGCGCAATGTTATACCCTGCTGCAAATTATTATTGGTACTGACTGTCAAATCTCCTCCCAATAATTTAGCTAAGTGATAACTAATAGGTAAGCGTAAAGGATTACCTTCATCAAAGCGACGCTTTTTACGCGCACTAACAGCAGGATCGAAGGCAGCGAGAATTTCTTGCGACGTATGAGGAAAATCGATATTTTCGACTTCAAAGTAGATGTGGCTGGTATTGGAGGTTTCTTGTTTGGTTGAGTCTAAGGGTGAAGGGAGGCAGGCAACTCGGACGATTACTTCTCCTGTTTGATTGTACCTCAAGCAATAGTTGATCAGATTAGTCATAATTTGACGTAACCGACGTTCATCAGTACAAATATATTGAGGTAAATTGTCATGTTTGATTAGAGTCAACTCTAGCCCTTGATTATATGCCTGAAATTTAAGGCTCTCTTCAAGATTTTCCAGCCAACCATTAAAATTAAAGCTATTGTATTCTAATTGCAGACGATTGGTTTCAATTTTAGATAAATCGACTAGATCATTGATAATTGACAACAATCTTTTACCACTGCGATTGATGATTGCCAAATTTTCACGCTGTGATTGCCAAGCTTGGGCTGCGCCCACTCGCTTCATCGGCGATTCTTGTTGCATAATTTGAGCAAAGCCTAAGATAGCATTTAAAGGCGATCGCAATTCATGGCTTAAGTCTGCTAACAAGGAACTTTTGACATAGTCAATTGTAGTTTGGCTTGGTTGTTGACTCTTTTGCAGTTGACTGTTAATCTCTTCTAGAGAGTTGGCTAAGGAAGTTAATTCTGTGATGGGAACTTTATTAATAGTGGAGTCTAATTCACCTTTGGCAATCCCCGAAGCCCTTTTGCTTAATCTATCAATTATGTGAGCAAGCCAAAGATAAGTTACAAGTGCCAAAAGTGTAGTCGGCAGAAAATAGAGTAAACGTTCTTTCCATATTTCTCCTGACTTGTGATTGAGAATAGTCGTTAACTCTGACTTCGGTATGATTACTATAAATAAGTAATTTTCATTTAATTTTGGATTCTGCCAAGGAATTACCTGGGCTAAAAATTGTTTTTGTTGAATGGCAAGCTCAAAATTCTCAGGCTGTTTAATTTCTGTCAGATTAGGAAATTGCCTTTTAAGAGAGTTAGTTATTTGTTGATTAGCTCCATCTTGTGATCCATGGTTACTAGCTATAATTGCACCGTTTTTGTCGCCCAAAAAAACTTCAGCTGAGTAAGAAACCTCAATTTGTTCCAATAAATTATTAATTTTTTTTAGATAAATTTCAGCTTCTTGACTATTAGGCTGATCTACTAGAGGTATTAAGTAATTACCCAGACGTGGAATTACGCGATCGCGAATGCTGGTGGTGGCTTGATTGACTATTATATTTTGAGCTATTTGTTGTTCTCGACGAAGAGAAAAATATTCTACCAAGTTTAAGGTAATGCCAATATGCACCATTAATGGCACTATAGTAACTAGGCATAATGGTATACTTATCGGATATTTTAATATTTGGTTTAAATTTTTCAACCTCATCATTACTATTGCTGTTTTATGAAAAAATAATTGATTAAAGGGTTAATTTCAATTTTATGGGATTTTTCAGTTGAGATTTAATATAGTTCTGTTAATTTAATAAAAACAACTAATTTCAAGTCTAGCTAAAGTTGTCACAATCAGGAAACTTTATAAAATTTTAAGGTTTTTTGCGATTTATTCAGCTCAACTAATGGTAAAAATCTATTGAGATTGTAATATTTTTCTGTTCAAAGTTATCAACTTTTAATCCTTTTCAGTCTTGATTAGGCTGTTTATCTATTTAACAAAACATTTTTGAAAATTTAAAGTTACTTTCATCATGTTGACCTGGCTAGCTAAAAACTAGTAAAAATACCGATGAGTAAAATTGCGGAGGTGAATAAAATAAACGAGTTAAGATTCCGCTAAATTTAGGAGCATTATACGTCAAAAACTCTTAGACTATTGTGTGATGTGTCCTAGCTGAAACTATTTACTTAGGACTTAACAGATTATTACATTCAATTTAATAGTGACCAAGGGAAGCTAACTATGAAAAAGATTACTTATCAAGCTACACTAAAAGACCTTACCTTCTTAGTTTCTACCGAGAATTACAATAATCCCGAATTAGCTCAGAGTCTTTTGGAATTGGGTGTCACTGATCCTATTATTTTCTCTACTGATGGGGCAAAAAGCCGATTTGGTATGCAAAAATTAACTGTCAAAGATGGCACTAAAAGATTGAATTTAGCAGCATCTAACCCAGAAATTGGTAACCTAATCGCCCAGGTAATCTTAATGGAAAATTCTGCTATTGAGCTTCTGCCTACGGTTGATACTGTGGAGGTCAAATCTTCTGCCAGAAAAACAGACACACACCTTTACCAAAATCCCTACAGCTGGAAAAACGAAAAAAGAAATATTTCTGAATACTGTACCGCTAAAGAATTAGGGAGAAAATACGGCATCAGATTACAATATCTCAATACTGTAATTCAAGGCAAAGTTAAATGCACTAGGGGTTGGAGTTTAGTTCAGTCATAATTACTTGATTATTACTTATACTTCACAGATGTTACTTGGTTTCGTCTGTTTCCGAAAAAAACATTACCTTCCCACCATAGGCACGTTGGAGATTTTCATCTTGTAACACCTGTTGTCTTTTGCCCACAGCGATTAATTCCTTGTTGAGTAAGACCAATTCATCAAAATTAGTGATTGATTCACCCAAGTCATGATTTACGACTACAACAATTTTGCCTGCATCGGCTAAGGAGTGAAAAATATTAAAAATAATACTTTCGGTTTTTTGATCTACTCCCACAAAAGGTTCATCAAAAAAGAAGACTTCTGCTTGTTGTGCTAGGGATCTTGCCAGAAATACTCGTTGTTGCTGTCCTCCTGAAAGTTGACCTATGGGACGATTTTTATATTGTGTCATTTGTACCTGCTCTAATGCAGCCGTTGCTTGACCACGACTGACGCTAGAAAAGCGACGAAACCAGCCAGTTTTACGGACTCTGCCCATCATCACTACATCCCAAACTGTTACGGGATATGTCCAGTCAATTTGCGATCGCTGTGGTACATAGGCAATTTTTTCTAAATGGTGTTGTAGAGGTTGACCATCATAAGATACTGTACCAGCATTTGTAGGAATTAAACCCAGCATCGCCTTAACCAAAGTGCTTTTACCAGCACCGTTAGGGCCAAATATTCCTGTAACTTTTCCTGGCACAAGATTGAGGGAAATATCGCGCAAGGCTTCAACTGTACGGTAATAAACATCTAAATTGTTGACTGCAATGGCGTTACTATAATTCATTCAACTCTCCTGGGTTAATTTAGTCTAAATTGATTTAATAGGCTTGTTTGTAAAATCTTTAGCTAGTAAATATGAAAAGATTATGATAAATATTATGAGAAAAATATGATAGATATGTCAATAGGTCAAAAGTAACAAAATAATGGTGAGAAGTAGAGCGAGTGTGAGTCGTCGATGGTTATTATTAGCTGGAATTTTTTGTGGGTTGCTGGTGGGAGGATGTGAAGCACAAACCATTAATAGTGATAATGAAGAGCAAATTCAGGTAGTCTCTACCAGTACAATTATCGCCGACTTAACCGAACAGGTAGGAGGAGATATAATTGAACATGAAAGTATCCTCCAACCTGGGACTGATCCTCATGTATATGAACCTACGCCTAAAGATAGTGTAGTGTTAGAAAACGCTGATTTAATCCTTTATAACGGGTTTAATCTAGAACCTGGGTTAATAAAAATGATTAACTCCACAGGAATCAAGGCTGAGAAATATGCTGTGGGCGAAGTAGTAAAACCTTTAAACTTTACATATAAAGGGCAAAAAGAACCCGATCCTCATGTGTGGGGAGATGCCAAAAATGCGATCGCCATGACCGCAGCAATCCGCGATCGCTTGATAGAATTATCTCCAGAAGATCAATCAGAATTTTTGCTAAACGCCGATCAATTGATTACAGAGTTGCGAGAGGTTGATAATTGGATTACTGCCCAGATAGAGACAATTCCTGAAAATCAGCGCAAATTAGTTACTACTCACGATGCTTTTCAATACTATACCAATGCCTATGGTTTAAAAATGGCAGGTACATTAATTGGCATTAGTACCGAAGAACAACCCAGCGCACAAACAGTAAAAAATCTGGCTAATACCATCCAACAACTGCAAATACCTGCAATCTTTGCTGAGACGACAATTAATCCCCAGTTAATTGAAACTGTGGCTGAAGAAGCTGGCGTTGAGCTAGCATCCCAACAATTATATTCCGATTCTATTGGTGCAGAAGGCAGTGATGGCGATAGTTATGTCAAAATGCTGGTAGCTAATACTAAATCGATTGTTGAGTCATTGGGTGGGAATTACAAGGAGTTTAATCAGTAATCAGTAATCAGTAATCAGTAATCAGTAATTACAACATTTCTTCACCTGAACAAGATTAAATGGCTATTAAATGATATAAAGTTGCTAAGGTGGTCATTGTCTTCTCTAACACATCAGCGATGTATTGGGGCGGATAATCTTAGTGCGTCTGGGCTAAAACGTAAAACGATAAGTTAGAGATCTTGGCTCTAAAAGACTTGTTCTTTACTATTCAATCAAAAGACTTAGAGCTTAAAGCTTAAAGCCTAGAGCTAAAAACTGTTTAATATGAACGAAGCTAATTCACATCAGGCGTAAAATGTCAATTATTCACGGCAGTTGGATTGTTAATTCAGGTCAAGATTATTTCTTTGTTTGGGGTGAAACGTGGCGATCGCTCGTTAATGAAACGTTTTCCTTGAATGAAGTGGGTGATTTTATTCATCCGTTTAATTTATCTGGGCCAGAATTATTAGATTTATTCCAAAGCCAGGAATTAGACATTAAGGAATTATTAACAGCAAGTAACTGGCAGAAGCAATTAATTGGTATCCCGACAATTATTACTGATACAGAAGAAGGCAAGAAGGTACAGCCAGTGTTTGCAGGGGATTTGATTGAATCTGAATCAAATTTGGATTTATATCTTTGGGAAGTAGAAGGATTTCGGTTAACTCCCAGTGAAACAATTAATTTATTGCAAGTTTTATCCTTGGCTTCATTGCAGGCAAGTACACAATATTTAGCAGGGGATATCTGTTTTTGGTCGCATATTTATCGCTGGGTATTGGATTTAATTGTCAGACAGAAGTATTTACCAGGAATTGCAGCCAGAGATATTAAGGAAAGTACTTATAAAAGTATCTGGCAACCTTTAATAGATAGTGAAGTTGATCGGGTACGACTGGCTAAGTTTACTCAAACAATTCCTGAAGCTTGTTTAGCTTATTTGGATGCAGAAACTTCGGAAGCAGATACTACCGACGAAGAATTAGTATTGCGATCGCTCTCGCTGATGTTAGATGCGCGGTTACGGACTTGGATTAATTATGAGCCGAGTAATATAAAAGAAATCACCGTCCAACCTTGGTTGCGATCGCTTTCTGAATCTCCGCAATTAGCAGCAGAAACTAACAGTATTAATCGCCTCAACAATGCTCTGTATAACTGGACGCTGCCTATTAGTGAATACTTAGTTAATCGTCAGAATCAGAACCTAAGTACTAATCGCTATCGAGTTTGTTTTGTCTTGAATCCTCCCACAGAAACTACAGCAGCAGGAGAGCAAAACGATTGGCATTTAAACTATTATTTACAAGCTTTAGATAATCCTGATTTTATTGTTGAGGCTGCCATAATTTGGCAGTGCGCAGGCGAATTTTTAACCATTAAAGAGCGGACGCTAGAAAATCCTCAAGAAACCCTATTAAAAGGTTTAGGATTAGCGACTCGAATTTATGAGCCAATTAAAGCCAGTTTAGAACAAAGTCAACCAACTTATTGCTTACTCAATCCCATTCAAGTTTATGAGTTTATTAGGGCGATCGCTTGGCAATTACAAGACAATGGTTTAGGGGTAGTTGTGCCGACTGGTTTAACTCCAGGCAACAACGAACAAAGATTAGGAATTAAAATGACTGCCAGTGTTAATCAGAAACAGGGTGAACGCTTAAGTCTGCAAAGTATGCTCAAGTATAAACTAGAAATTGCTGTGGGCGAGCGCACTGTATCTAAACGAGATTTTAAGAAACTACTAGCGCAAAAATCCCCGATAGTCGAAATAGAAGGACAATGGATCGCCTTACAACCTGCGGATGTAAAAGCTGCCCAAGCTGTATTAGATCAATCTAACGAGCAACTAGATTTATCGGTAGAAGATGCCCTGCGTTTATCCACAGGCGATACTAAGACTTTAGCTAAATTACCCGTAGTTAAATTTGAAGCTACGGGAGTTTTGTCAGGTTTACTAGATAATTTAACTGATAATAAAGCGGTTGAACCTGTTAAGAAAATCAAAGGTTTTACAGGGGAATTACGCCCTTATCAAGCCAAAGGTGTGGGTTGGTTATCTTTCTTAGAAACCTGGGGCTTGGGTGCTTGTCTGGCGGACGATATGGGCTTAGGTAAAACGATCCAGCTAATAGCTTTTCTACTCAATCTTAAACAACAAGACATATTAACCAAGCCGACATTACTAGTCTGTCCTACTTCCGTAATCAATAACTGGGAAAGAGAAGTCAAAAAATTTGCCCCGACTTTAAAAACTTTAATTCATCACGGAGAAAAACGAGAACAAGGTAAAACTTTTGCCAAACAAGTCCAAGATAAACAGTTAGTTCTTACCAGCTATTCCTTAGTTTATCGAGATGTTAAAACTCTATCAGGTATTGAATGGCAGGGAGTCGTATTAGACGAAGCACAAAACATTAAAAATCCTTCAGCCAAACAGTCACAAGCAGTTAGAGAAATCCCCGCAGGTTTTCGTATTGCCTTAACAGGTACACCAGTAGAAAACCGTCTGGCAGAATTATGGTCAATTTTAGACTTTCTTAATCCTGGTTTCTTGGGTAATCGTAACTTTTTCCAAAAAAGATTTGCTGCACCCATCGAAAAATATGGCGATCGCGAGTCTTTAAGTATTTTACGCTCTTTAACTCAACCTTTTATTCTCCGTCGTTTAAAAACTGATCAAAATATCATCCAAGACTTACCAGACAAGCAGGAAATGAATGTTTTCTGTGGACTTTCGGCTGAACAAGCAGAACTTTATCAACAACTAGTGGATTCTTCTTTAGCAGAAATAGAAGACTCTGAAGGAATCCAACGTCGTGGCTTAATTTTGACTCTGTTGTTACGTCTCAAACAACTTTGCAACCATCCAGAATTACTAAAGGAAACTGATAGCAAAAAAATCAAATTAGATCTAGATTTTGGCGATCGCTCTGGTAAATTACTGCGTTTAGCAGAGATGCTCGAAGAAATTGTCGATGAAGGCGATCGCGCCTTGATTTTTACCCAATTTTCTGAATGGGGTAAGATGTTAAAACCCTATTTAGAAGCCAAATTAAAGGGAGAAGTTTTATTTTTATACGGTTCAACTCGTCGCCAAGCCAGACAGGAAATGGTAGATCGTTTCCAACATGAACCAAATGGCCCTAAAATATTTATTCTATCTCTCAAAGCAGGGGGAACAGGACTTAATTTAACCAGGGCAAATCATGTCTTTCATGTCGATCGCTGGTGGAATCCTGCGGTGGAAAATCAGGCAACGGATCGAGCCTTTCGCATCGGACAAAAACGCAATGTCCAAGTACACAAGTTTGTCTGTACAGGTACATTAGAAGAACGAATTAACGACATCATCGAAAGTAAAAAAGAACTAGCCGAACAAACCGTCAATGCAGGGGAACAATGGCTCACAGATTTAGATACTAATAGTTTACGTGATTTATTATTATTAGACCGCGATGCAATTATTGATCAATAACTCAGATGGCTAATCGATCCGATTAATAAACAAGTTGAAATTTATAGAATTAATTCGACACCTGAAATTATTTCTAATCCTACACAAATAGAAGGAGAAAATGTTTTACCTGGTTTCATTTTGGCACTCTTAACTAAGATAACGAAGGGATAGGTTAAATTGATTTGGCGATATTTTCCAAAAGCGATTTAATTGCTTAAGACTATTGATATTTTACAATGATACATTCCTTTAAATGTGTCAGGCAGCCCCCTAAGGGCATCAGGTTTATTGAAGTGACTATAGCCAGAGTAAATTTAAAGCTGATCAGAAACGATTAATCAACCCACCCATCATCACAGGAGCGATCGCTTCACTGATCAAAACCAACGACCACAATCGCCCCTGCCAAATTCGATAATCAGCTAGCAATACTTCCCAAGAATTTCCCAAGACATAATGACCGAAAACAAATTCAAATAAAATAGTCAAACCCACCCAAAAACAACTAACGATTAAGGCGTTAGTCAACCAAAGATCGCCTTTAGTTTGCAAGGCATATAGCCAAGCAAAAAGGAAAATGAAGGGAATAAAAGTCAGTGTTTTATAAACGTGAGTGCCATAATCGCCCAGTCGAGGAGTAATATATGCATTACCGATAAACCCATTGGAAATAGCGATAACCAGCATTCCTAACCATAATCCCAAAGCTAGTATGTAATTAATACTTCCCATTTTTAGTTCCCTCCCGATTAAATCCTAATTACATCCTTGACACCACGACGGGGACTAGGTAACGCTTCAATAGTGGGATAACCAAGGCGAAACATCATCAACCCTTGCCAATTGGGATCACCAACAAATTTCGCTAAAGCATTGCTAAATTTTGGTTCAATCCCTAAAACTTCCTCTCTAGCAGCACGTTCGGGTATTTGGTTAAGTGGTTGCATTGCTAATCCTTGAGTAGTCGCCCAAAGATGCATTCTCTGCCACAGTCTTCCGCATTCAAGTTGTTGAGATTTATTATTACAATCGCTAACAGCTAAAATCCCAAAAGCAGCAGCAGTGGAAACGTGAACCTTGCGAGTCGCATCGAGCCAAAAGCGATCATTTTGTTCTAGGGAAGTTGGCGGTAACATTTTGGCGATCGCTCTTATTAGTGCAGGAGATCCACTAGCATCCAAAGTTAAGCCATCTCGATATTTCTGAATATCTTGCCAACTCAATCGCATCCATTTACCACTATCTTGAGATTGTTGGCGATCGCTAATAATTGCTTGGGTTGCTTCGACGATCAAATTTCCTAGCTGAGGACGTTGTGTTTCAGTCGTAAACCAAAAAACTTTTACTGGCGATTGTTTATTTCCCAGTTGTTCTAATGCCTGTAGAGTTTCTTGATCAAGCGATCGATCCTGATCGTAAATCCCCCGATTAGTATGACGTAAAGGAATAGCTTTGTATAATTCCGATTCTGAAGCGCTTCCTGCTGACAGATCGATTCTCGCTACATGAGTAAGATTTTCTTGCTTGGGCATCAAAGTTAATTGGGGATCAAAACCTTTAGCATCAGCAGCTAGCAATAAATTTTCCAAGGCACATCCCAAGCCTATATACATTTCTCGCAGAAAGGGATCGGTGCTGCCGATTTGACGCTTAGTATCTGCATACAAATCGATGCGAGAATCAGAAACTTGGAACAACCAAGGTTGGGTATTGTGAGGATTGGCTGCTAAAATCGCTGCACTCACTAAAGCTAAAGGATCTTTGCCTTCATAGGTTTGCCAATCGTCCCAAGGTTCGTAAGCTACCCCTTCCCCAACGCTAAAAACCCCTCGATCAAAAGCACGCCAAACTAAACCCCCTCCTACTAATACACTAACTAATCCAGCCCCTTTCAAAAAACTGCGTCGTTTAATCTTATTTTTTTTAGCGATCGCCAATTTATTATTTTGATAAATCTTGCTCATAATTGTCTCCAGTCTTTCGACTTCTGCCCAATGAACTATGAACCATGAACTTTAAATCAGATCGAGATATTCTTGTTGAAAATATTTAAGGGTACTCAACACGGGATTTGGCGCAGATTGTCCCAATCCACAAAGACTAGTTTCTTTAACCATAT
>CAYMWC010000205.1:0-10805 GCA_964393695.1 uncultured Pleurocapsa sp. | reverse complement strand
GCGGTATTTTTCTGTGGCACTATCCTCGCGATCGCTCGCACTGGGAATTACCCAGCAAGTATGGTCTTTCGGGAGTCCGGACTTTCCTCAAATCTGCCTCTAAGGACAAATCTGCAACCACCTCGCTAACTCTCTCTTATGATCTAGTTTATTATTGATTGATATATAACCTCAAAATTAATCACTAACCGAACTAAATTTAAATTTACATTTATTGATCTGAGGAAACTTAACAATGACCAAAGAATCTGAAATTACGCCTTTTTCTGAGCGAGGGAATACTAGTTCTGCTCCTCCAACTTCAAAATCAGCACGGATGCGTAGGGTGGCTACTACTCTAAAATGGGGTGGTTTAGCTGGTTTTTGGATTCAGGTGTGTTTGGGAGTAGTTTCAGCAGTTACACTAGCTTTAGCCATCATCAATCCCATCGAAACCAAAAGTCAAGCAGGGATTAGTTTTAGTTTGTTTTGTGCTGTTTGTGGTCTAATCTGCTTAATTGTTGGGATCTGTCTTGCCTTTAGATATAACAAAATGGCAGGACAATTTACTCGACCCAATATCACTCCGCCTAAAAAATCCACGACGATTAAAATAGTGCAAATTGGTTTGATGACTAGTTTAGCTGGCACATTCTTAACTCTTTTGGGTGTAGAAACGATCGCAGGTATTGTTCTCTCAAAAACTTTGGTATTAGGTCAAGGAGAAGTATTTACTAGTAAAGGTAAAGAATATGTCAATTCTCTAGATATTTTTATCATTCAAGCTTGTATCAACATTATTGCTGCCCATTTTGCAGGCATAGTTAGTTCTCTGTGGATCTTAAGCCGTATTGATAAGAAATAATTGCTTAACTGACAATCATGCAACGTACTCGTCTGAATACTATAGTTGATCTGACTGGCGCACGCTTAGAGTTATTGTTTAGCAATCCTTGGCGACGTATTGCCCTGAGTTTTATTAGTATCTTATTTGGGTTTTTTATGGGTTCAGCCATTGCCACTACCCTCGGACAGGATGCTGTTTGGGATATTGTTGCAGCAGCAATTGTATTGGTTTTTACGGAATTGATCAATAGATTTTTTTATAGTCGTCAAAGTCGTCAGCCAACAACTTCTGTTCCAGGTCGGCGGTCGCTTCCTCTCGAAATGTTAAATTTGTTTAAAGTTGGTCTGAGTTACAACTTGTTTTTAGAGGCTTTTAAATTGGGGTCGTAGAAGAAGGGATGAAGGATGAAAGATGAAAGATGAGGCGATATGTAGTCAACGTCGGAAAAGTTTGCTAGCTGAAGGGGAAAAATCGCCATTTTTTGCAAGTTTAGCTTCTGATGTGGTTAAACTATGTGACAGTCTGGGGATACAAGAACGTCAGCGAATCTTGAATTTAGAACGGTTATGGCTACCTACAGCCTTGGATTTGGCGACAGCGAGACAGAAATTAGATAGAGCTTTAATTCAAGGGATTTTGGGCGGACAAGGAACAGGCAAAAGTACCTTGTGTCTGATTTTAAAATTAATTCTGAATCAATTAGGTTATACCGTTGCTTGTCTTTCGATAGACGATTTGTATCTTACTTACCCCGAAAGAAAGAAATTACAACAACAAGATCCTCGTTTAATTTGGCGTGGTCCTCCTGGTACTCATGATGTTAGTTTGGGTTTACAGGTCATTGAGCAGTGTTTACAAAAAGATAATAATACGCCGATTTTACTACCTCGTTTTGATAAATCAGCCTTTAATGGTTCAGGCGATCGCGCCAAGCCCGAAGCTATCTCTAAACCTGATATTTTGTTGTTTGAAGGTTGGTTTGTCGGTGTGCGTCCTATAGAGGAAACTTGTTTTACAGATCCTCCTCCACCAATTAACACTCCAGAAGATCAACAGTTTGCTCTCGATAATAATCAGCGATTACAAGCTTATCTACCTTTATGGTCTAAATTAGACCGTCTAATAGTTTTATTGCCTGAAGATTATCGTCTAAGTAAACAATGGCGCAAAGAAGCAGAACATAAAATGATCGCTACAGGTAAAACAGGGATGAGTGATCTGGAAATTGATCGCTTTGTGGAATATTTTTGGCAGTCTTTACATCCTGAATTATTTATTAAACCTTTAATTAGTAATGCTGATTTAGTAGATTTAGTCGTGGAAATCCAAAGCGATCGTACATTAGGCAAGATCTATCAGCCAGGTTAATAAAAGCTGTAAGCTATAACAGCGATTTTAAACTGCTAGTCCTGCATTTGTAGCACAAGCCAAAGCTGTTTCGGTACTTAGTAATACTAAATCCGATTGATAGAGGTTATTTATTTAGGCTGACTGGGGGACTAGGAGAATATGGGACTGGGAGATTAATAAACACTTATGACTTAATTTTTTAAGTAACCTATACGAAACGGATTTAGTATAAGATATAACTATGGCGTAAGTTGATTTTGAGGTTTTCTGATGCCCTCAACTGATGATTATCCCCAGGGCGATAATTTTTCTTCTCATCCTAATATTCTGGTTCGTTTATGGCAGGGATTGTTAGATGAATTAAGTATTCGTTGGTTATTATTTTTAGGTATATTTTTAATTATTATTTCTTCTGGGGTTTTGGCTGCTAGTCAGTGGCATAATTTCCCATTAACTTTAAAATGCAAACTTTAGTTAATCTTGGGGTAAGTAGTCAGGATTGAGAACTTCCGAAGGGGTAAAAGGAGATTCTGTAGGAAAAGTATCTAGGGTTAATCCCGTTTCATCAGCAGCTTGTTCTCTTGCATCTTGGTAGC
The DNA here is from genome assembly GCA_964393695.1 of uncultured Pleurocapsa sp. Taxonomy (GTDB): domain Bacteria; phylum Cyanobacteriota; class Cyanobacteriia; order Cyanobacteriales; family Xenococcaceae; genus Waterburya. Next base: position 8,033 of record CAYMWC010000205.1, on the reverse strand, counting down.
ATTCGCCAAAAACCTCCTCAAAATAGCGTTTTAAGCTGGGGCTAACAGAAAAAGCTTTTTTTAATCTCCGTCGATGTTCTCTAATACTAGCTTTCCAGCTATTAGTTCTTTTCTCTGGCTGATATTTGTATTTGAGTAAGTGCAGGATTACAACCACTAAATTGCTTTCAATCGCTCGTTGCTCACTTCTGCCCATATCTTCGATTTCTTCGATTAAGTTCGCTGCATCTACTTCGGAAAATCTACCTTCCTTAATTAGTTGAGCAGTGTATGATAACCAAAGATAATAATCTTGGTCATAAAGATTAGCTGTATTAGTAGATGATAATTGAGTAGTCATATTGATACTCTCCTTAAATTATCTTTAATGGTACAGTGATACTGCACAAGATGGTGTCAAAATGCCAGGAAAAACTTATATTCAAGCAATGCGCTTGATCCTGATGTAGTCGATAATTCTGTTTCGGTACTTAGTAAGATATAACTATGGCGTAAGTTGATTTTGAGGTTTTCTGATGTCCTCAACTGATGATTATCCCCAGGGCGATAATTTTTCTTCTAATGATGAAAACAATAGCCAAACGGAGTCCCAGCCTGATTCATGGTTGAGTTTAGAAGTATATGTTAGAGCTAATCACCCTGAATTATTAAGGGGTTTGGATCAATGGCTGCAATTAAATTTAATCAGCGAAGCCCAAGTTAAAAAGTTATGTCGTAATCATTTAACCTGTACCTTACCCGTAAGGGAAACAGTAGCAGTTATACCAGAGAGTCAACCACAGACAATAACAACCATAGAGGAAGCTGTAATAGTTTCAGATATTCCTCCTCCTAATATTCTGGTTCGTTTATGGCAAGGATTGTTAGATGAATTAAGTATTCGTTGGTTATTATTTTTAGGTATATTTTTAATTATTATTTCTTCTGGGGTTTTGGCTGCTAGTCAGTGGCATAATTTCCCAAACTTTGGACAATATTTGATCCTTTTAATTTATACTCTTGGCTTTTGGGGTATTAGTTTTTGGTCAGGTAAACAAGAGAATTTAAGACTTACTTCCCAGACTTTAAATGGAATTACAACTTTACTTGTACCGATCAATTTTTGGGCAATTAGTCAATTTGCTTTAGGTAAAAATATTGGCGAAATAGTAATTATTGTTATTGCTATCATTGCTTTAACAAGTACAATTTATTTGGCATCACGATTAAAAAATCAAAGTAATCATCAATTAATCATACCTCTATTTTTAAGTCTTAGTTATCTACATTTAGGTTGGCATTTTACTTTTATACCTTTAATAGCTGTTTATGTTGGTATTATTGCTATAAGTTACCTTTACTATCGATTGACACTATCACAACGACAATATTCTTTAGTTAATTTTTTATTTTTATTAGCTGCTTGGTCATTATTATTGGCAAGGGGTTTAAGTAGTAGCATAACTATTAATTATTTTGCTAATTATAGCTTGGCACTTGCTCTACTAGGTTGGCTTTTAGGTACTATTAATTTAACTAACGTTAGCACAAGTAATTTAGAAGAATCAGCCCAAGAGACAACTGAAATTGTAAGTAAAGTTTGGCAGTTTATCAGTCTTATTATTTTGAATGCTGCTTGGTTAATGTCTGTTTTGGGTGGAATATTGCGATCACCGTGGTTTTTTTGGCAGACATTAGGTATTAATATTTTAGCTATTCAGCTATTTAGTCAAAGATTAACTCTTTATTGGCGCAAGCGTGATTTAACCGTTATTTTTCTTCTAGGTTTACAAACTTTATATCTCTCCAAAGAATTAATTCCTAATAATTTCCGCACCCAGGCTTTAGATTTGGCAGTAACTATTAGCAAAACAGCATATTTACCAGAATCTGTTTTAGGCGTAACTCTTTTTCCCTACGTTGTTTTATTTGTTTTTGTTGCTACCTGGCTATATCGTCGTCAGAAATCAGAATTGGCTATCTATGCAGAATATTTAACTTTATTTCTCGGCATTGGTTTAACCTGTCTAAGTTTCTCTAATCCAATTTGGCGATCTCTAAATCTCTTCTTATCTACTTTAACTCTCGGTTACGTAAGCTGGATTCGTCAGCCAACCAGAATCTTTTTGATTTATGCTACACATTTATTAGGATTAGTTACAGTGGTTAATACCATTACGGTTAACTTTCCTAATTTAAGTCAATCGGTTTGGGGCAGTATTTTAGTTTTACTAATGACGGTTGAATGGTATGTCTATCTCCGTCAAGTAAAACAACCCAGAATTCATTGGCAGTCTAATTTTTTATCACTGCTAAAACAAAGCTGTTGGTATTTTGGTTTATTGTTAGCTGCTAGTAGTTATGTTTGCTTTCTAGCTTCAATTCAGACAAATGTCGCCTCTATTAGTTGGCGTTGGGGATTAGTTTGGTTAATTACCCCTGGCATCCTCACTTTAATTGCTAAATATACTCGCAAGCTACAACAGCGTCGGTTAGTAACTTATCTTAGTTGTATCGCTTTAGTTATTGCTCAATTGCTAGTTTATGGGCAGTTGTTAACTCGTTTGTTGAGTTTGGCTGTGGCAGTTGGATTGATGTTTATCAATGCCTATCATTGGCGACGTATTAGAATCACGGTAATACATCTTGGTTTTTGTCTGGGTTTAATTGCTAATGTATGTAGTTTGGTAGTTAGTGGTTGGAATTGGCTGCCAGTTGGTGCAGTCGCTATTCTAGGTTTATATCAATGCCGTCAATACCTCCAACAAATCCTAGATACACCTAAGTTTGATTATATTTCTCAACGTACTGCTCACGGAATTTTAGGAGTCGGGGTAGAAGCCAAAAACTATAAATTGATTGGCAAATATTTGAAAGCAACAGACTATTGGGCGATCGCTCTAATTGTAGTCGAAATTACTTGCTTGAGCTTGATTTATGGTCAGATTAGGGGATTTAACGCCGATATTCAGGATCTTTTAAGTATCATTCTCATTACTACTGCCATTATTTGGCGTTACCGACAACAACCTAATAATTGGATTTTATACACTCTAGTTTGGCTAGGAGAATTATTCGGGATTGGGATAACATTCTGGCTGGAAGGTAATGGTTTAATTGGCGCAATTACCAATCTCTTTATGGGTTTCTTAGCCTTGGGTTTGATGCGGTGGTTAACTCTCAAGACTTCTTCTTGGGCAGAATTAAATCTTAATCATATTCCGTTAATCTATGCTGGTTTAGGAATATTATGGCGACTCTCTTACTTTAATGCCTCTACAGGCTGGTTAACTCTGGGGGTAGCTTTAATCCTAATCAATACCCAACATTTAAATCGTCAGCTAACTAAAATCACTAGCTATCTTGGCTTTGCAGGTATCACTTTTGGGATCTACGAAATAGTAATCTATCAAATGCAGCAGTCACCAGAAGGAAATACTGGCGATGGTTTAACTATTTTAGCTTTAGTAGCAGCAGCGATCGCTTTTTCTTATCGTCTGGGTGCTTGGTGGTATCGGCAACGACAGCAAACAACTTTTTGGCATCTTAGTCTGAAAAAAGTAATTTTCATTGCTCATCTTCATTGGGCAATTAGTAGTATTTTAAAAATTTTTGCTGCTGGGATCGCTCTTGAAAGTGCCACTCCTCGTCTAACTTCTCTGAGTATTGCTACTAGCTTTTGTCTTGGTGCTTACGCTCTTATTCAAGGTAGAGAGCGTGATCGAGAAGCCACCTCTAATAGAGCTAATGACTGGTGGGTATACGTGGGTTTAGTGCAAATTACTGCCACCTTAGTCTACAGTCGCCTGGTTATTAGTAAGTTAAGCTTGTTTGATCCTTGGCGTGTTATCTTTACCTGTGCTGTAGCCTTGGCAATTTATCAAATACCTTGGCAAAATTTAGGCTGGCGAGCTACTCCCTGGCAACACACTGCTTTAATTATGCCTGCACTAGTGGCTTTGGTGACAGCCGAAGATATTTCCTACTTCAGCTTGTTAGTCACTACCATTTTTTATCTCCGTATTGCCTATGCACAAAGAAATCTCCGTTGGAGTTATATCAGTTTAGGATTTATTAACTGGGCTATTATCAGGTTGGTTTGGCAGTACAACACTGAATTTCTGTGGCTGGCAGGAATCATGAGCTTATCAATTCTCTATATTGCTCAAGTCGATCCCTATCTGCAATCTCATCGCCAAGGACGCCACTATATTCGTTTGCTGGGTAGTAGTATTCTCTGCACTACTGCCCTATTTTATCAAGAGCTAGGTATTATTCCTGGTATAATTAGCTTTGGGTTGATTTTCCTGGGTTTAGGTTTAAAAATTCGTGCCTTTTTATTTGCAGGGACAATTACGCTAATCTTAACTGCTATCTATCAGCTAATTATTTTAGTTGTAATTTATTCTTTCTTCAAATGGATGATCGGCTTGCTAGCAGGAATTTGTTCGATTATTATTGCTGCCAAATTTGAGCAAAAACGCGATTACGCTAGTCGCGTACCCTTACGCGATCGCCTTAACAATCAATTACAAAACTATGCTAGTCAATTAGAACATTGGCAGTAAAAAAGTTGCAAATTATTAACTTCAAATCAAGTGATTTTCCACTAATAACGTACAACTATCTTAATAATTAATTTAACCAATAATTAAATTTAATGGCAATTATCTACAAATCTAATAAAGCAATACGATTAATAAATTCTGGAATTACTTTGGCTTTTGCATCTAAAGATGGGGCATTCACTGGTTTACTACCAAGGTTTAAAAATAAATAAATGCAAAAAGTCATGATTCCTGCCAACAACATTCTTTCCAACATAAACTATTCCTCTTCCACCTCTCCTTATTATTTAGTATCTCTTACATGAGAAAATTTAGCTAGAGTAATGTAACTAAATCGACACTTCTAAACCAAAACTTTAAACTTACTTTATAAATCCCTTAAAATATCGATAGAGGTTTTGATTGTTAAAAGAGAGATGTTATGAAGAAGCAAGAAGTGAGTACACTATCTGAGTTCAAGTTAAGTGTTGCTCACCCTACTTTTATTGGTATTTTATCTTGAGCCAAATACCTTGTTCTTTCTGGTAAAACTTCGCTTACGATTTAAATTAAATTTTTGGCGAACAATTAAGACAAAAAACCCTAAGTCTTCAACCAAGTATCTTCTCCAGAGTCTACCTGGCTCGGATACTAATCTATAAAGCCATTCTAACCCAGCCGAACTCATCCAGACAGGCGCTCTTTTAAGACTACCAGCTTCAAAATCTATAGTTGCACCAATTGCCAAGAAGGTTTTGATGTTTGTTAGCCTCGATTTATATTGGCAAATCCATTTTTCCTGTTTTGGCGCACCTAGACCTACAGCCAAGACACTCGCACCAGAATTATTGATTATTTCCAAAATTTTTCTACATTCCTCGGGATCGTTTTCAAATCCTAGAGGTGGAGAATAACAATCTACTACCATGTTACGACCAACCTTGGCATTAATGTTGTGACGTGCTTGTTCAGCGACTCCTACTAACCCACCTAATAAAAAGATTTTTACGTTTTCGTCATTGCCATAATAGCGATAAAAGGCAGGGAACAAATCAGATCCAGAAACTTTTTCGCTAATGGGCTGACCTAAAAATCGCGAAGCAAAGATAATTAGCTGACTATCACAAACGCGATAATCTGCTTCTTGATAAACTCGGTAAAATTCACGGTCTTTTTGTAGCTTCACTAAATGATCTACATTAGGCGTAAATACCACTCCACCAACAGTGAGCTTTTCTAAAAGCTCTTGCATACCTATATTATCGATGGCAATATCTAATATATTTACTCGCTTAGGATTCATTGCTATTTCTTACTGGATATTTTTACTTTATATTGAGTGTGAGTATGAATTAGGCTCTAATTAAATATGGAACACAAGTTTATTTTATGCTCTTCAGTAATTATTCCTAAGAAAATGTAAGTAAGCAGGTAACAATACCAAAACAATACAATGTAATTAAGATATTTAGGCAATTTAAGCTGATATTCTGGATATCTCACTATGGTTGATGAATATTAGTCTAAAATCAAATTAGGTCTTAATTTGTGGTAATTGGACGTTTGAATTCATAAACTAGCAAAAATCAGAGAAAATTAGCAAAATTAATAGTAATATTTTTTACTTAAGTACATATTACAGTAAAGTTATTTAGTTTAGTTGCACTACTATGTAATTATTCAGTAAAGTTTCTTGGGTTAATAAATCTTCGACAGTGATACGTAAGTATCTTTGCGGATCGATATTGAACATTAGTTTGAGACGATCGCTACCTGGATTACCTAAAGGACTAAGTTGAGCGATTGTTCGCGCTCCTTCACGGTCGTTTAACGGCTGAACCGTAGTATTTTCAGCATCTACAGCTCGAGTTACTAAGCGATCGCCATCGAAATATACTTCTGTGGCGGAGGTTTGTGTACCTAGTTCTCCAATAACTAATTCGATATTGCTTTGGTTGGGGGTAGAAGCTCCCAAAACTAGTTCTACTGGTCTTTCTGTCGGATAAGGCTGCCCTGTGTTAATAATTGGATGCCATCCATGGCTATTAGCTTTGCGATTCCAGTAGCGAATTCCATAGCTATGATATAAAAAGTCTTTAACTTCAACAGTTTGCGCCACCTGCAAGGCTCCAGTAGCGATCGCTTCAAAGTGATATTTACTCTTTACATTTTCTTCATCAAAATACTGTTTAACCCAATTTTGAACGGCAGGTATTTGTACTGAGCCACCCACCAAAAGCACGGAGTCGATATCGCTTGTTTCTACCCCATTACGTCTTGCTTGCTGCAAAACTTGGGTCATCAAGTCATCGAGTCGCGCAAAAAATTGCCGTTGCTCTAGAATACTGTTAAAGCGATCGCGATCTAGCTCTAACTCATAAGTTTCTAAAGTTTCATCATTAAAATAAACCTCTTTGGCTTCTGTAGTCTCAGACAGCTTAATTTTTAACCGTTCAGCTAAACGAGTCGTCAAAGTTGACTTTGGTAATGCTTGTGTCTCGGCAAAATAATCCACTAACCAATTATCTATATCTGCACCCCCTAAATTATCCCCAGCTTTGGCAAGCACACGAGCAGTATTTTTTTGCTGTGCCGAATTTTCCCCTAACATTTGTTTACCCCACTTGAGGATATATCCGCGAGTTTGAGGATTTTTAGAGGCTAACTGCACTAACGATAGATCAATTGTGCCTCCGCCAAAATCTATCACCAGTAATAATTCTTGCTCTGCTGCACCATAGCCCAAAGCAGCAGCCGTTGGCTCATCCAAAATTCTAATTTGCTCTACCGCTAAAGACTGACATACCTCCATTAACCAAAGGCGATAAGATTCAAAACTATCAACGGGAACAGTTAAAACTAAAGATTGCAGAGTTTCGCCTGTCTCTCCCTGCAATTTCTGAATCAACTCCCGTAAAAACCATTCCCCGATCTGTTCAAAAGAGAGTTGTCTGCCATCTAATTCAGGCAAAAAACCTTGAATTTCTGTACCTATACCGCGTTTAAAACTACGAAAAAAACGGGCGTTATTTCCAAAATCCCAACCCCGATCTCGTACCCCTTGTCCTGCAACTATTTTGCCTGTTGCTGCATCCTCTACATAAACCAGGCTAGGAATTAGAGGGGGCAGGGAACTAATCTGTTGAGATAAACCAGATAACTTTACCAGTTCCCCTTTGGCTATAGCTGGATTCCAGCGAGCGATCACTGTATTACTAGTGCCAAAATCGATCGCGTAGGAGCTAGTTAGACTGGAACTATTAACCATGCCAAGTATCAAAATAAATCAATTAAGTATGTTTATCGTCAATAAGTTTATCGTTTTTTTGTGTAACAAGTAAGAAATAATTAAAAGACAATAAAATCATTGTTAATTTTTCAGCAGTATTTTAATTTTTTATCAATTGTTGCAGCATACATCCCGACTATAGTAAATAAGATGAGTAATATATATGAACCACCACCAGTTTACTCCGCTACGCTGCGACGGCGGCTTTTGAGTAAGAA
>CAYMWC010000204.1:0-10906 GCA_964393695.1 uncultured Pleurocapsa sp. | reverse complement strand
AAGGAATTCATGGGATTATCTTCATGCCAGCCAAGCTCAAGTACTCCTTCATGTTTTTCAACCCAACGGGCGATATTTGGGTACTTCTTATCAAATGGGTTTTTCATGGGAGCAATCGGAAAAAGTTGGTTTCGTTTAGGGCGATCGCCTGAGATGAAAAAAAGATAAATAGCAAAAAAGGCAATGAATAGCTGAATAAATCTCAAATTTTCGGTTTTGAATTGAATTAAACCTAAAAAAAGGATATTTTCCTGTATTAGAGGAGTAGTAGTCCTCAGAGTTTTGAAACAAGGAAAATATCAATTATGTCCAAAATTTTTGCTAATTTTAATTTAAATCAATCGCTTCATAATTTTCAAGTTAATGTTACAGAGCTTTTGCAATTAAATAATCCCACTGAATGGAATGGAATAACTATTCTAGAGCGAGAAGAAAAAATTAGAAAAGCTGCCTTAATTTTAGCGGGGCAGTGTATAGGTATTCTTCTTATGCAACTATCCAAATCAAGAGAGGCTAGAGAAAAAGCTATTGAGTTGACGAAAGGATGGTGGAGAAAAAAGACCAAAAAGAATGGATGTAAAAACTGGCAAATTTTAACAGTAGGAAACGTAATAATTAATCTAAAATTGCCTTATATGGCTTTCAGGAGCTTGGTCTGATTTCACAAATTCTATCTTAACTTGGAGAATTTATCCCGCCACTAACTAACATTATTTAGAACAAATAAAAATTGAAAACTATCTTTTTCATCCGAATATAAATCATTCGGTAGGATTTTGATGTTTAATTTTCTGCTAATTTTACTATTTTTAAATTCTGGCTACTTCTTTTTAACCTCAAACCATTTTTAAACTTCAAAGTTTTCTCTATATACAGAGTATATAGCGATCGCCCTAAACGAAACCAACTTTTTCCGATTGCTTCTTTTTGCCAAGACCATCATTTTGGGCAGGCAAATAACCTCATTTATTTCCTTTATATCTTGTATTTCAGGTTATTTCGCTTTTCTCAACTTATCAGATAAGTTGTTCTCGTTCAATTCATTCTAACTGCTTTTTTCTTCTGATTTAGATGCGTTCGCCCTGCCGCAAAGGGCTAATGTCTGCTTCTTCTAGCCAAATGTCTAGGTTGATGTTTACCCATATAACTGATGCGAACGCCTGTTGAGATCTTGCAGAATGAAAATATCGTTAAGTTCAATACTCGGTAGATGTCATCAGAATCAAATTCAATCAGCAATCCTTTAGTCGCTTTCTCCAACTCTTTAGCCGATATCGTCGAAAATGTTGGCAATTCAATCGTCGCCATCGAGGGGCAGCGTTTTCCCTGTAGCGGTATCTATTGGCGTGAAGGCATAATCGTTACTTCCGAAGAAAATATCAAACGTTCTCAGGGAATTAGTGTAATTCTGCCCGAGGGAGAAACTGCGTCCATTACTTTATTAGGACGCGATCGCAGTACAGACGTGGCAGTGTTCAAAACCGAAGCTGCTTTACCCATCGCACCAATAGATAGTAACTACGATTTTAAAGTGGGTCATCTGGCACTTGCTGTAGGTCGCGATCGCAAGAGAGGTTTGTTTGTCTCTCAAGGATTAGTTAGTACGGTAGGAGATTCGTGGCGCAGTAGCCTCGGTGGGAAAATCGCTCGCTTTGTTCGTTTGGATCTCAATTTCTATCCTGGAAGTGGCGGTAGTGCTTTAGTTAATGCAGCAGGAAAAGTAGTAGGTTTCAATACCACTGGTCCTCGTCGTAGTGTTTTGACTATACCCGCGTCCACAGTTGAGGGGGTTGTCGAGCAATTGTTGTCAACGGGCAGTATTAGTCGCGGATATCTTGGTTTGGCAATGCAGCCTGTCTCTCTACCCAATTCTTTAGTAGATAATCTGTCACCGTTGGTCAGACAAGGATTAATGGTTGTCAGCCTGGAAGCCGAAGCTCCTGCCGATCAAGCAGGTATTTTACTAGGGGATATTTTGATTTCGGTTGAAGATACGCCCATCGATAAGTTGAGAGATATCCAAGCATATCTAGAACCGCAAAATGTGGGCAAAACAATCGAGATACAGTTGATTCGTGGAGGCTTATTGCAGAAGGTATCTCTAACTATTGGCGATAGCAGTCAGAGAAAATGATAATTACTCAAGTAGAAACTGAATTAGTGGCAATCTCCCAACGCTTGAGAAAGGCGACGGTGGAAATTAGCAATCTCTCAAGTGGGGGTTCGGGAGTGATTTGGACGAGGGATGGTTTGGTAATCACCAATTCTCACGTGGTTGGCGGGTCAAAAGCACGAGTAAAATTGGAAAATGGTAGAGTCACAGAGGGTTCGGTAATTGCCCGCGACTCCAAGCTAGATTTGGCTGCTATCGAGTTGAAGATTCAGAAAAACTCGGACTTATCTACTCTTACTGTGGAACACTTTATCCAGACATTTGTTCAATGATTCGGATCATCCTCTGGGACTCTAATTCAGTTACCATCGCTGGTTGGGTTAGCATACTTTCTCGGCTACCCAATCTAGAAATTGTTGGGAGTTTTGTTGATGAAGCTAGTCTCAAAGCATTAGACGATCTCCCATACGATTTGATTTTATTAGAACGAATGCCCGAAGAAGATTGGTGGTGGTTAGAAAGATGGATGCTAGCAATTGATTATAAATTAGCCGGAATCATGCTGACTGATTCGATAACTACTGAAGAAATCGGCGATTATCTCCGTTTGGGTTTTCAAGCTTTTTTACCTCATCTAACGAATACCGAAGAAATTATGGCCACAATTAAGGCGGTTGTGTCTGGTTTAATTGTGATTCATCCAGAATTGACATCTTTTGATGAAAGCAAGGCTGCCATCGTCCCAGAATCTCAGTCGGAAAATTATTTGACCCCAAGAGAAGTAGAAGTATTGCAGTTATTGGGGACTGGTTTGGATAATAAAGCGATCGCCTTACGACTCCAAATATCCAAACATACGGTCAAATTTCATATCTCTTCGATTCTGTCTAAGCTTTGCGTCTCCAGTCGCACCGAAGCTGTAACATCAGGATTGCGTCAGGGAATAATCAGACTTTGAGTCTGAATTGGTAATATCAATCTCCAATAATCACCCTGTTTGAGTCGTGCATTTTTGGAGATTGTTTGATCGCTTTACTGAATTGGCGGCGTTGTTCAAACGAGGGTTACAGTTGGAGGAAAAATCAGTCGTTTAAATAGGACATATGTTCTAAAATTCCGACAACAAAGAAGTATTGAATATGGTTAAATTAGGGTTGTGTCGCAAAAACAAGGACAGAGTAACAGAAAGTGTTAGTTTAAGAATCTGCTGACTCTTACTTATTCTGGTTCATGGTTTCATCCTCACCCTTTAAATGGCGACATTTTCAAGCCGAAATTATCCTACTGAATGTACGCTGGTATTGTCGATATCCTCTCAGCTACAGGAATTTGGAGGAAATGATGGCTGAAAGAGGACTTTCTGTTGACCATAGCACCATTAATCGATGGGTACTTGATTATGCCCCAGAACTAGATCGGCGTTGTCGCCCTGATCTCAAGTCTACCAATGATTCTTGGCGTGTGGATGAAACGGTTGTGAAGGTATTGAAACAATGGAAGTACTTGTATCGTGCTGTTGACAGTGAAGGTAATACCTTGGATTTTCTCTTGACGGCGAAACGAGATACCAATGCTGCCAAACGCTTTTTTCTCAAAGTACTTAAAGGGACTCATACGATTGAACCAAGAGTAATCAATGTAGATAAGAATCCCTCTTATCCCCCAGCAATTGAGCAGATGAAGGAGTCTGGCATTTTACCTGAAGATACCTCACTCAGGCAGGTCAAGTACTTAAATAATATGGTGGAACAGGATCATCGTGGAGTAAAACATCTGATTAATCCTGGCATGAACTTTGGTTCATTTAATTCAGCTCGAAGAACTATTAAAGGCTACGAAGCGATGAACATGATTCGTAAGGGACAAATCCAAGATGTGGAAAAAGGGGATGTCATGGGACAGATCTCTTTCATCAATCAAATATTCGGAGTAACCGCCTAAATTAATTTATCTTCTAGGAAATATTCTCGTCCTGCTTATTATTTGCGACACAACCGCATTTCCAAATGTTCTGGTTCGGCGATCGCAATTAGAGCTTCTATACGCTTTAAAATAGCAGTTGCTGATTTACGCTTAGACTTAGGTACTTCTATCTCAGCCACAAATGTGTTTTTCATCAGTTTTTGTTGATATTTCTAATCTCAATTGTAACTTATGTATGAGATGTAAACTAAACCACTATCTAAATCATGAAATGTTGTTTTAGGGGTTTGAGTAGCAACTGATACTGCTGACGAACTTAACAAATCCAAGAAAAGCGATCGCTGATTTTGAGATTGAGAATCTCAGCATCCCCCATGCTCATAATGGGTGATGTTGTTATTTTGTGTTTAAGTGATGATAAAATAGAAATTAGATTTATTTAGTTCAGATGATAATTAATTAAAAAATAATGGCAGCATTTATTCCAGTACTTTGTCCTGATTGTCAGTCCAATAATATCTTTAAACATGGATTCACAGCAGATAGAAAACAAAGATATCGTTGTGAAAATGCTGAATGTAAGCGTCGGACTTTTATTCTCAATCATTCCCATCCTGGCAGAACCAGAGAAGTGAAACAAAAAATTGTCGAGATGTCTCAGAATGGAAGTGGCATTAGAGATACGGCTCGTGTTCTTAATGTTAGTACAAGTACAGTAATCAAGGAATTAAAAAAAATTCCCGCTAATAAAAACAGTAAATGACCCTCTTTTGGAAACAATTAATCCTGAAGATGTAGAAGTGGAAATTAAGTTAAGGTCAGAAATCGAAAAGGATTCTGCTTCAGGGATTGAAGATTCGGAATTAGATGAAATGTCCTAAAGGATACCGCTTCGCATATGGAGTTTTGTGGGTTCAAAGAAAAATCAGAGATGGCTATGGCACGCAATAGATAGACTGACAGGAAAAGTATTAGCTTATGTGTTTGGTCGTCGTAAAGATGAGGTGTTTTTAGAACTCAAAAAACTCTTAGAACCATTTGGAATTAAGCATTATTGTCCGGATGGATTAGGAGCTTATCGGAGGCATCTACCTGAAGACAAACATGAAATAGGAAAAAAGAAAACTCAGAGAATTGAGCGCGAGACACGGCGAATTTAGTTCGCCATGTGTAATCGCGCTGTTGAGCAGAAACATATTCGACTAAGAACCAGAATCAAAAGATTACAAAGAAAGACAATTTGCTTTTCTAAGACAGAGGAAATGCACGATCTAGTCATTGGATTATTTATTAATAAGTATGAGTTTGGACTAAAAGTTTAAACACAAAATAACAACATTACCCTCTAACTAAATCAATGAGAATGGGGATAATTTTTCCTTAAGGATATCCCTCAATTTAGAGATCGATTCGCGATCGCTTAAGCTAAGAGCTTTAATTCCCGTTAATTTTTCCACTAGTTCTATACCCGCAGTCGTGCTAGTGGCAATTCCGCTGACGAGATCGGGAGTTAAATCGAAGCACTGAGTTGCTCCTAGCACAGCATAAGGGTCAGAAGCACACAGCACCGTGCAACAAATTTGCTGCTTCATTTCTTCTAAGACAAGCGCACCATTATAGGGTTCAAACGGCGATGCTCCAATTTCTGCCACCACCACATCTGGTTTTTCTGCGGATATCGCAGCTAATAATTGACGCAGGTAGGGGCGAAACTCCTCTGGCGGACAGACAGAGGACGGCAGACCCACATCAACGAAATCGAAAATTTTGTCAGATCCAGCATCCCTCATCGTGAGAATATCATGGTATTGTCCAGCACCAGCCAACTTGGTGCCGATGACCTTCAAACCAGCTTGCTTGAGTAAAGAAATGATCATTCTGGCTGCTGTTGTCTTGCCTGAAGACATTGAAGTACCGAGCATCATAATCGTAGGACAATTATAGGTGTGTTCTGGTATGGGAATAACAAAGTCTTTCATGCATACTTTCTGCTCTTGTCGGACTACATGACCTCGGTAGACCATAGAAGTCAGTGATGGCAACAACAAGGAAATGGAAGTTGCCCGTCCGAAGAGTCCTCCTTCAGTTAAAGCTTCTAAGCGACCATCCGAGTCAATATGTTGCCAATCTCCTACTGCTTCTAAGGTAGCTCGGCGCACGCCAAAAGCACCGACAACCAAATCTCCCTGGAGTACTTCGACCATGCGCCCGCTGGTTACTTCCACTAAAGAACGTTTACCCAGAGGCAAGATTACTTCACCAACCACATAATCTCCAGTTGCCCATTGTTCTCGCGGTAGAATATGAACCTCGAAGGGGCGTTCTGACAGATCGGATATGCGGGTTAGAGCAGTGAAAAAGTATTTATTGTCCATGATTCTTTTCTGTTAAGGTCGGAGCTAATAACAACTGTGCTAGCAGTGCTGCTCGCTCGACTATTTGGTCGAGGTAGATAAACTCCCCAGGAGCGTGAGCAGCGTCACCAACTGCACCCAACCCATCCAAAGTTGGCGTGTAAAGACTGGTTAGATTACCGTCAGAACTGCCACCAGCAGTTCCCGATTCAATTTCGATCCCTAACTCTGATGCTGCTTGCTGGGCTAACTGCCACAATTTTTGATTGCCTGGGGTTTTTTCCATCGGCAGACGCTCGATCTTACCCTCCACTATTAACTGAGTGTCAGGAGTAGTTGGCTGCAATCCGAGAATAGTTTGCTCAATCCTGGGTACGTCTTCTAGGTGCAGTACCCTTACGTCTACTACAGCTTGACTTTCTGGGGCAATTACATTAGGGCGAATGCCACCATCGATCATACCGACATTGACGGTAATGCCTCGCTGAGGGTCATTAAGTTGAAACAGCTTTTGCACCACAAAAGATAACTCTAAGATGGCACTCACTCCCTTTTCTGGATCTAGACCAGCGTGAGCCGCTCGACCAATAATACGGATCGTAAACTCCCCCACTCCCTTGCGCCTAGTTTTTAGTTTTCCCGTCGGTCCCAGGGAAGGTTCCATCACGAAAGCGCGTTCGGCAATCCTGGCTAAACGCCGAATCTGGGGCGTTGATTCGTAACTGCCAATCTCTTCGTCAGAATTGATGGAGATGACTGGAGCTACCTGGAGGGACAAACCGCGAGCGGCGATCGCCTCTAGGGCAAAGATCGTCTGCACGAGTCCAGCTTTCATATCGTAGACTCCTGGCCCGTACATTTTTCCCTGTCGCAGGACTAAGGGCATTTTCTCCAGGGTACCTAAGGGCCAGACCGTATCGCAATGTCCGAGCAGAAGTTGAATTGGTTGATGGTGAGAGCGATCTCGCTGAAAGCGAGGCACTTCGTGATCGCCAAAGGTATGTCTACGTCGATTGCGAGGAACCGCTAGTAGGTGTCCCCCAGTTTGACGACCCCGAATCCGCCGAATGCGATAATCCCTTTGCTCTAATGCTTTTTGCAGCAGTGCCAAAACTTTTTGCTGGGCTGCGGGTACAGTAGAGGGAGATTCAGCCAGCACTAGCTCCTCTAACATAGTACGCATCTCTGTCTGGCGGCTGTGGAGGTAATCGAGGAGCTGCCGAGGTGTTTTGGTTGTTAGGTTGTCAGCGTGCATCATTGCTGAAATCCTCGGTGGAAGGGAAATGAGAAACTCTGCTCAATTTTGGCATAGCGTCCTGGAGGTAGGTACGCTAGCAACGGTGCTTGGAGTAGTAAGTCTCGATCGTCCTGGTCGGAAACTCGTAGTGCTTGTTGATGGACGTGAGCTGCTACAATTTGACCAGCAATTAAACTGTTCTCGCCAAAACCATCCACAATGCGGTCTAGTTTGCACTCCAGAAACAGATAGGCATCTTTGAGAAAAACACTATCGATAACGGAAGCAGGAAAGGTTGGTAGCACCGACATAGATGGTTTGGAATCATTTTCACAGCGCGGTGCAGCTCCCAAGCTAGTTAGTATTACCTGCTCGGGTCGAGGAAAGCTAACGGTGAAGGCTTGCTCGCGGCGTATATTCTGATAGGTACGATGATGTGGAGTGCAAACAAAGCCAAAGTAATTTGACCACCCTAAGGGCATTGCCATGTGCTTAGGCGCGAGATCGTAGTTGCCATCTGCCTCCCGCGTCCCCACTACAATCAGTGGCGCAACGGAAAAGAATCTCGACCAGATTGGTAAACTTAACTCAAGGCTTACAAGTTCGTCAGGCGCAGACTTAAGCATAATTGGTCAACACCGTGATTAGAGATGGCTCGGAGCGTGTTCCCTTGCACGACTAAACCGCATAAACGCCTTGCGCCAGCGCGGGTTCGCTCCGCTAATTATTGCCCTCTCTCACGGTCAAAATGGTTTAGCTTTTTTCTAAAACTAAAACAATAATTTGAAGAACTTGTGAGGGCATTTTCAGGTTACATGGAATTACAGAATAAAGCTTATAAACAGATTTAACGGGCTTTGTCACTCGGCGACTTAGCCCGTTAAACTCTCACTTATTCGATTTACCAAGGTTTCCTCCTAACCTAGTTTCAGTTGAACCGCTCTTATAATTACTCTTGTTTGCCTTTCACAGCCGCCTCTCCCAAGAGCCTGGTTTGGCGTTGCCTCTTCTTTGAAGCGTTGCCACTTAGTCTATGGCGAAGGTAGATTAACTTAAGGGCTCACCTATATAATAACAAATTAGATAGTCTAGTGGCCGATTTTTTTAAGTACTGGCATGCAAAGTTAAGTTGAAAATTTAAGGGAATAAGAGTGCGATCGCCAATATAATATAGGTAAAGGCAGTTTCTAAAGAGTCTGCCTGATCGCCGCAATTACCGAAAATATCAGACTGCAAGAGAGTGAGTGATTCACAAGATCTTAAAGCTTTAATTAGTAGCATTTTAGATTTTTTCCCAAAAATTTCTAAGTTCTCAAGTAAAAAATTTGCATTATTCTATCAAAGGAGGTAATTTAAAATGTTAAAAGTAATCGAAATCCTCGCAGAATCCGATCGCAGTTGGGAAGATGCAGCAGCGAAAGCTGTGGAAGAAGCCAGCCAAACCCTGCACGGAATCAAGTCGCTTTACATCAAAAACGTGGAAGCAAAAGTCGAGGACAATAAAATCGTCAAATATCGCATCAACGGACAAATCTCCTTCCTCCTCGATTAGCGAGTAAACCTGATGATTAGATATTAGTTAAAATAGAAGTAGGGGTAACCGTTCACTCCCCCCCCTACTTATCAACGAGAGAATAAGACGTTCGCCAATTTTTCAGAGGGGGTGTGAATAATTACGGCTAGTATGATGTTAAACTCTAGCCAAGTTAGAGGTCAAATCACTACAATTCAAGAAAAGATTGGCAATGTAGATAGACAAACAAGCTACAACCAGAAAGAACCACTTTGGCAGTCGCTCATGTCCTCTGATTGTCAGTTTATCTTCACGAGAAATCAAGAACTTCTCTCATATTACTTTCAAACCTAAGTAACAAATATGTAGCTTTTCGTAGTTCTTTTGCCGACTCGATATCATGGAAAAAGCTCAATCTCAAGCTAACAATCAACTATCCACCAAAGAAAATCTCATCACTCTATTCCTCGGTGGTGATGTCATGATAGGCAGGGGTATCGATCAAATTTTGCCTCATCCCAGCGATCCTTTTATCCCCGAACCCTATCTTAGCGATGCCAGGGAATATGTCGAACTTGCCGAGCGAGCCAATGGTTCGATTCCCACTCTAGTTAGCTTTAGTTACATTTGGGGAGATGCTCTAGAGGAATGGGAGCGAGTATCACCAGATGTGAAGCTAATTAATTTAGAAACCAGTATCACGCTTAGTAATGATTATTGGTGGGGTAAAGGGATTAACTATCGCCTGAATCCTGACAATATTGATTGTCTCACGGTAGCTAAGATCGATTGTTGTTCCCTAGCAAACAATCACGTTCTCGATTGGGGATATTCTGGTTTAGTAGAAACCATAGCCACCTTAAAGGCAGCGCAGATTCAAATCGCTGGAGCGGGTCAAGATCGTCAAGCAGCCGAAACTCCAGCAATTATGAAAGTCGAGGGAAAAGGTAGAGCGATCGCCTTTTCTTTTGGCGTAACCACTAGCGGAATTCCTCTCAGTTGGGCTGCTGGTAAAGACAAACCTGGAGTTAATCTCTTACGAGACTTATCCGAGCAAACCGTTCGCTATATCCAAAAGCAAGTCGAGCGAGTCAAACAACCAGGAGATATAGTAGTTGCTTCGATTCATTGGGGAGACAATTGGGGTTATGAAATTCCTTCCCAACAAATCGAATTCGCCCATCAACTAATCGAGCGTGCTGGAGTCGATCTGATTCACGGACATTCTTCCCATCATGTTAAAGGCATCGAAATTTATCGCGAGCACCTGATTATCTACGGCTGTGGCGACTTGCTCGATGATTATGAAGGAATCCGCGGTTATGAAGCTTTTCGAGACGATTTAGGCTTAATGTATTTTGCTACCCTCGACTCTGACACAGGAAAACTCATCAATCTGCAAATGACACCAACTCAAATTAAACGCTTCCGAGTACAATTAGCCTCAACTGAAGATCTTCTCTGGTTAAGAGAAATTTTAAATCGAGAAGGGAAAAGATTTGGTACTCAAGTGCGATGGGATCGAAACAAAACCTTAACCCTAGAGAAGCTTGACCCAATCACATCATCAAGAGATATGTCTGCAATCTAACAAGCGAGCGACAACTGCCTACAATAAAGATAGGAGTAGTTGTTGCTAGGTGGAAGGAGGTTATTATGGCATCCAAAAACTCACCACTCAACTGTACTAGTATTGACTTAGAACTAGAGGCGGCGTAGTTCAAACGAGGGTTACACTTTGAGGAAAAACCCCTCCTTTAAACAAG
>CAYMWC010000203.1:0-10941 GCA_964393695.1 uncultured Pleurocapsa sp. | reverse complement strand
CAACTACTTTTACAAGATTAATAAAGGTATATTTTGTCAATCGGATTTAGTATCACCTGTAATTGTAATTGCAGGGGATACCTTTAAAGCTTTAGCAATAGTTCTTGCCAAGTAATTTACACCATATGCCTAACCACTCTCTATAGAAGCAAGCTCGACTCGCAAAGCCTTTAACAGATCGTTGCGGGTGACAATTCCCACCAGTTTTCCTGTTTCATCTAGTACAGGTAAGCGATTAATGCGCTTAGTTAACATCAATTCTGCTGCTTGGGATACGGGAGCATCAGAAGAAATGGTATTGGGTTTGGAAGTCATTACATCCTCTACTAGCACTCCCAAATTTTTTTTGAGTTGCTGCTTGAATTTATCAAGGGGTTCGAGATAAATGATGCTGTCTAAAAAGGTCAGATACAAGGGCATCCGAATTGGTTTTTCCTTGAATAATAAGTCGGCTTCAGATACCACACCCACTACCTGTCCCTGATCATCCACTACTGGTAAGCCACTAATATGCTTTTCTTCTAGTAGCTTGAGAACAGTTTCTACTAAATCAGAAGGCTTAACTGTAATGGGCGCGATTACCATTACCTCTTTTACTAATGTCTCTCGATTGCTCATGAAGCACCTCCCCAATTTGGGGTTTTACTTAACTGACTAATTCTGGAGGTAGACACTTAAAAAATAAAAGCTCGTTTTCTACATCTACAAAAATGGAGTCTCCATCTTTAAGTTTACCCCACCGCTATATTCCATCATATCTCTCTCTCCGTTGCTAAAGCATTAATGGCAGCGACAGCGATCGCACTACCACCGCGCCGACCGTGTAAAGTAATAAAAGGTACGTCTCGACTATCTGCTGCTAAGGCAGCTTTTGATTCTGCTGCACCGACAAAACCGACAGGAAATCCCAAAATTAACGCTGGTTTGGGCGCACCTGCATCTAACATTTCTAATAGATAAAAAAGGGCTGTCGGTGCATTACCAATCGCGACAACAGCACCTTCTAAATGTTCTTGCCAAAGTTTTAAAGCTGCTGCCGAGCGCGTATTACAAATCTTACGGGCAATTTCTGGTACTTGAGGATCTTTGAGAGTACAAATTATTGGATTATCTGCTGGTAAACGACTGCGTGTAATTCCCTTAGCTACCATTTGCGAATCACCTAAAATTTTCGCACCTGCTGTTAATGCTTTTCTGCCAACAGTTACAGCATTGGATGAAGCTTCTAAGTCACTGACAATATCTGTCATCCCACAGGCATGAATCAGACGCACCGCCACTTGAGCGAGATCTGGGGGAAGACTAGATAAATTGGCTTCAGAGCGAATAATAGCAAAAGATTGCCGATAAATCTCATCACCATCACGGATGTATTCAAGTGTCATTACTTTCCCAAGTTTAGACTTAAATACCATACCATAAACAGAGAGTTGACAAATCTAAATCTTAGTTTTTCTGGGGGAATCGCCCTAAATTATGATTTCAGAGGCAAAAAATTGCCAAAAGTGGCTTTTTATAATTGGTATTGGCGAAGATGGACTGGCAGGATTGAGTGTGATCGCGCGATCGCTCTTTAATATTGCGGAAGTTATTGTAGGAGGCGATCGCCATTTAGCTATGCTTCCTGAAAGTGATCGAAGGGAAAAGCTGGTTTGGACTTCTCCGATCAGAGATTCAATAGCAGAGATTATACGCCGACGAGGACAGTCTATTTGCGTTTTAGCTAGTGGCGATCCGATGTGTTTTGGGATTGGAGTTACTCTCATCCGACATATTTCCCTGGAAGAGATGACTATAATTCCCTCACCTTCGGCTTTTAGCCTTGCTTGTGCGAGGTTAGGATTGTCGCTTACAGATGTGGAAATGCTAAGTTTGTGCGGACGCGATCCAACTTTAGTTAATGCTTTTCTTTATCCTTATGCTCGTTTGTTGATTTTGAGTGCAGGAAAACAAACACCAGCTATAGTAGCTCAAATGCTAGTAGAAACAGGATATAGCCAAAGTGAAATTATAGTTTTAGAACATCTAGGAGGCGATTACGAAAGAATTATCAAAGGAATTGCTGCTAGTTGGAATATTACCGATATAGCAGATTTAAACATCATTGCCGTTACCTGTATTGCTGACTCCGATACAACACCCTTATCTCGTTTACCAGGATTACCCGATCACGCCTATCATCATGACGGACAACTGACTAAAAAAGAAATAAGGGCGGTAACTCTAGCAGCTTTAGCACCCTTGCCAGGACAATTATTATGGGATGTGGGGGCTGGTTGTGGTTCGATTTCGATTGAATGGATGCGTAGTCATGCTAGGTGTCGAGCGATCGCGATTGAGCAGAATAGTAAAAGACTTCGATATATTGCTGATAATGCTGCTGCTTTGGGCATTCCCCATCTCAAGATAGTTGCAGGAGAAGCACCTACAACCTTAAAAGATTTACCTCAACCAGATACGATTTTTATTGGCGGTGGACTAACTGCTGCTAATTTACTAGAAACTTGTTGGGGTGCTTTACCTGTTGGAGGTCGTTTGGTTGCTAATACTGTGACAGTCGAAAGCGAACAGAAATTATTGCAATGGCAAAAAAAAGTAGGTGGAGAATTAACTCGTATTGCTATTTCTAGGGCTGAACCTGTAGGAAAATTTTTAGGCTGGAAAGCGATCGCACCAGTGACGCAATGGGTAGTTGTGAAATAGTGTTTGGATGGTTAGTTATTGGTCATTAGTCATTGGTCATTGGTCATTAGTTTTTTTGACAAAGCTTCTTGTAAATAAGATTCATACTTAGTTTCTTTGGGATTTAGTCTAATTGCGGACTGATAATGAGTAATTGCTGGCTTAAACTGTTGCAGTTGTTCTAGAACTATTCCTAATTCAAAGTGGGCTTCGGGAAAATTAGAGTTAGTTTGTAGTCCGATTTGATAAAAAATAATTGCCGTTGACCACTCTTCTTGTCTTGCATAGGTTTCTGCCAACATAAACGCAATCTCTGGATCGTAGGGTTTAAGTTCCATGAGCTTGTAGTAAGGTTGTAAATGGTCAGGATCTAATTCAATTGCCCGATAATAACACTCACAAGCCTCTGTCTGAAGAGATTTAGCTGTGGGGGTAAACGGTTGAGTTCGTTTAACTAGATTGTCTCCTAGTCTTTCATAGGCATAGGCATTGGGTTCTAAAGTTAAGAAATAACGATAAGCTGCTGTAGATTCTTGCCAAAGTTGTTGTTGTGCCAGGGCATCTCCTAAATGGTAATAAGACCAGGGGAAGCTGGGATTGAGTTCAATTGAACGTTTTAGTGCTGCTACTGCCTCTGACCATCTGGTTAAACGTATAAAAGCCATTCCTAAATGATGATATGACCAAGGATCGTCAGGTTTTAGTTTAATTGCCTGTTTCCAGGCGATCGCTGATTCGTCCCATTGTTCTGCTTTGGCTGCTGCTTCCCCTATTTGACGGTAACTTTCTTCACAAGTAGGTTCTCGTTTGAGTACCTGTCGATAACAGGCGATCGCTTTTGACCATTGTTGTTCACCTAAGAAAGCTATCCCTAAATTACGATAATTATCAACTGCTTCGGGGTTTAACCTTAAACTGCAACCATAGGCTTTAATTGCTTCGAGATATTTTTGTTGTTGCAGAAGGGCAAAACCCAGGTAATTAAAAAGTTTTTCCTGTTGGGAGTCGAGTTTTAATCCTTGTTGACAATATTTAAGAGTTTGTTCCCAGTTTTTGAGGTATGAGAGTAATTCTCCTAACTTGAGATAAGCTTGTAGGTAACTAGGATTGAGTTTTAATGTTTGTTGATAACAGCTAACCGCTTCGGGGTATTTTTGTTGTAATTTGAGGATATCGCCTAAATAATAATAAGCTGACCAATTTTGAGGTTGAGCCTTAATACTTTGCTGTAAGTGAATAACTGCCTGGGATGCTGACTGATTTTCGGCTAATAGTTTTCCTAACTGTAAATTAAGTTCACCATGACGCGGAAAATATTTGAGTCCCTGACGATAGACCGCAATCGCTTGTGCTTCTTGATTTTGCTGAACTAACAATTTACCCAAGTTGAGATAAGTTTGAGCTAGGTTGGGTTGCAATTTAATTGCCTGTTGATAACAAGCGATCGCCAGTTCTGGACGACCAATTTCGGTCATAATTTGCGCTAAATTGCTATGTTCAGTTACATTTGCGTATTTTGGTTCTAATTGCAATGCTTGATACCAACAATCTAACATTAACTGCTGCTGACCTAATTTTTTATAAACCCTCGCTAAATTACGATAAGCACTGGCGCAACCTGGCTGAATCGCGATCGCCTGTTGATAATAATTGAGAGCTAATTGCCATTGCTGTTGTTTCCAAGCTAAACTACCCAAATTTAAACATACTTCCACATAATCAGGTTTAATTGCCAAAGCTTTAGCATAATAGCCCATTGCTTCTGTCGTTTTAGCTGATTTTTGCAGATTATCTCCCCAGGTTTTATAGGCTGCTGCTAGTTGAGGTTCAAAATCAAGGGCTTCTTTACAGGCAGTAATTGCTTTTTGCCATTCTCCTTGAGCTTCAAAAGACTTTGCCTGCTGTAAATAGATTTGAGCAACTGCCGACTGATTATTAGCAGTTTTAGAAGTTGAAGATAAAGATTGATCAACAGTAGTAGCAAGATTAGAACTAATCGCTTGACGATAATGAACACTAGCCTCAGTTAACTTACCTTGGTGTTTGAGGGCTACTGCTAACTGCTGATGAGCTTGGGTAGAATTAGGATCTAGTTTAAGCGCACGACGATAACAGGCGATCGCTTCTGATATTTTGTTTTGAGCTAAAAATTGATTACCTTGCTGTATTTGGAAATTAGGATTAGAGGCACTTTGTACTAACTTTTTTGCCTCATATTTTTGCTGCCAAGCAGACTTAAGATTATCCAAGTTAATGTGGTGATTAACCATTGTCATTGTCGATTAAGTTCAATAAGTAACCCAAGTTGCTAGTTAACTATAGTTGTTAGTTGTTGTCGATTATGAGGCTCTAGCAAATTAGTAATATCTGGCCCTATAGGAATAATTCCTCCTGGATTTAGAGGAAACAAGTTACCGTAGTAATCACGTTTGACACTTTCCAAATCGCAGGTAGATGCAACTCCTGGCAATTGATATAAATCTCGTAAATAAGCTCCTAAATTATTGTAATCTTGAATGCGACGACGATTGCATTTAAATAGCCCATAATAAACGATATCAAACCGAAACAAAGTAGTAAATAAACAAATATCTGCCAAAGTAGGACTATTGCCACAAAGATAACGGCTATTGGTTAAGGCTGCCTCAATTTCATCTAAACTGTCAAATAATTCCTGACTTGCCTGTTCATAAGCCGACTGAGTTTGGGCAAAACCACAACGATAAACCCCATTATTAACAGTATGATAAATTTTCTCTCGCCACTTATCTATTGATCCTTTCAATGACTCTGGATACAAATCAAAATCAGGATACTGGGCATACTGATTAAATTCCGAGTTGAGCATGACAATAATCTCGGCACTTTCATTATTAACAATCGTATTCGTTGTACTATCCCATAAAATCGGCACAGTACAACGCCCTTGATAGCCTGGTTGAGCAAGTTGATACAATTCTGGAACAGTCTGACAACCCAATTCAGGCTCACAAAGCACCCAAATCCCCGCATCTGGAGAAGGATAAACCACAGATACCGCGATCGCTTTTTCCAAACCTTTTAAAGCTCTAGTTACTAGGGTACGATGTGCCCAGGGACAGCCCATACCAACATATAAACGGTAACGATTAGTAGCAGGTTGATAAAGGTTATCTGACTCAGTGCTAATAAAATTACGAAATTGACTGACAGGACGAATATATTCCCCAGACTGATTACGAGGAGCAAGTTGGGACATCATTATCTGCCACATTGTTGTCCATACAAACCTGCCGAATTTAATCACGAATTTACCAGGAAGAGATTTATTTTTAGTCATTAGTCAGTTTAAAAAGTCTGAGAGTATTAATTACCTAAACTATTTCTTAATATAATTACACCCACAATTATTCTAACGCTGCGAATATTAATAGTATTAATACTGACTTTTATTTAATGTACAGTTGCCCAGATGTGTAGCAACCAACCAATCACAATCCCGAAGAAAACAAAGCGAATAACCTGCCAAAAAAGATCGGGTAAAAGCAAACTTTCTAGACTAAGCTCCAGAATATCTAATTCTTGTCGGAGTTGACGTAGTTCGGTTTTTAGAGGTCTAGGAAAAGATTTATCTTTTTGTTGCTGTTTTAATTCTTGCTGAAGGGCTATAAGCTGCGATCGCTTTTCCAGATCCTGCTTGATTTGGGCATGACGTTCTTGTAGTTTGACGAGTGCTTGCTCTATCTCAATTAAATCCTGTTCTAATTCATTTTCTTTGGCTTTATTGGATTTAGAGGATGACATCGTTAAAATAATACCTAAGCAACTTTAATTTAGATCGACATATT
Source organism: uncultured Pleurocapsa sp. (assembly GCA_964393695.1). GTDB lineage: Bacteria > Cyanobacteriota > Cyanobacteriia > Cyanobacteriales > Xenococcaceae > Waterburya. The sequence goes on along the minus strand of CAYMWC010000203.1, from coordinate 4,432 downwards.
AACTCATGTTTGAAGTAACATCCTTATCATCTCATAACAATAAAATTTCTACAGATTTAACCGACTTAGAATTAGCTCAGGCTTTAGCTGAACGTAGCGCGATCGCTCATCAAGACTGGCATCGTCTTAAAGGTAATCGTCAAGCTCAAGCTAAACAACAGTTAACTTCAGCATTAGTTTTTTTATTAAAAAATCAGCCCCAAGAAGCATTGCAACATCTTAACCAGGCTACGGGATGGCTAGATGGCTCTTTGGCTTCTCCTCCTTGTCCTGATACTCAAAGACTAAAAGGCAAAAGTTAAAATTGCGAAGCGATTAGTTTAGAGCTTTTGTTAAAAAATTAAATAAGCCCTGGCTAATATCAACCAGGACTACATTGTTGAGGCTATTCGTCAATGATTGTCACAAGTATTAGTAGCCATGAGGAAGGTACTGATTGAGATCAACTTGGTCTTGAACACTATTTTGATAAGCATCTTGGTCAATGACATTATTGTGACCAATAGCAGCAGCTTCGTTAGCGTTTACTTGAACACTTGTTTGAGCATCAGGAGTAGAAGGAACTCCATAAGCACCTAAATCTAGTTGGTTTTGAACACTATTTTGATTAGTGTTTTGGTGGATGAAGTTATTAGTACCAACAGCAGCAGCAGAATTGGTATTCTTTTGAATACTAGTTTGAGCGTCTTGAGCGAAAGCAGTTAAAGGAGCGAAAGCGATAATTGCAGTTAGAATTCCTAATGTAGATTTTTTCATTTTAGACCTCGTAAGAATTAAGATTAAGTGTGTGTTTTGCTTACATTTACTAGTTACGTAGGGTCTATTTTTTTATGCAGGTTTCTAGAATTTGACTCTACACTCCAAACTCTTACGAATTTATAGCAGTCGAAGTAAAGATTAGGACGATAAAAAATATCTCACGCAAAGTCGCAAAGGCGCAAAGAGACTCAAAGGTGTCTTAACCTATAGTTCAATTGCTATAAATTGATTACTTGAGATGTGTCAGGCAGTCAGGATATTAACTACTAACAACTAAATACAAAAATTAAGTGCATCGGTAGCTTATGTTTTCGAGGATATTTTTGAATAGTAAAATAAAAAGGCTATTAACAGTAATAAAGGAGTTAAAACAATAAAATAAAAAAACAACTGATATTTGAATAAATTAAAATGTTGTAAATTAATTATCCATAATTTCTTCTCCCAAGGAAAATAACTTAAAAAGCTATTAGATGGATTGAATTCAAAAGTATATTTATTATCTACTTGATCAACATAAAAATTCAGTTTTTTCTGAGCAAAAGTAATTAATATTTGATGTACTTGTTGATCATTAAAAACATTTGGAATAAGAAACTCTGGCTGGGTAGCATTATTGCCTGTGATGGGAGTTCGCAAACGAAAATTTAAATTGGTATTATCTTGTCCCACAATCAAATTATGAGCTTTAGTACCTTGAGAGAAAGCCAAGATTCTAGCTGGCCCAGTTTGAGCTAATTGATTAGTAGCAACAACTAAACTAAGACTAAATTCACTGGTATTTTTGAGTCTTTTAGTTAATAAACTAGCTGGCTGTTTTGTTTTTAGCCATTGTTGTGAGTTTACTAAAATACTTGGAGTCTGAATTGTTGAATAATTAGCATTATTAATTAGCTTATTGGCGGAATTATTAATTGCTGTTATGGACGTATTACCTTGCCACAATAAATGAGGAAGTTGTTGTTGATTATCTTGATAGAATGGCTGAGACTCGGTAAATACTAAAGATGTGACTAAGTTGGGTAATTGAGTAAAAAATCTGTCAGGCTGTTTAAAAACTTGAGCGACTTCAGATTGATTGAAACTGCGATCGCTAATATATAGACTATGAAGATTACCATTCCAAGGGCGATCGCCTGTAACTTCATTACCAATTGCCAAATAGAAATCATCATCCCAATTGGATAAATTAACACTAATTAATAAGATCCAAACTCCTAAGATAACTAGCAAACAATAGCCAGCGATCGCATATAAAATAGACTTAATACTAAGCTTTTGGGGATTACCAGTTACAATGCCGATAATAAACTGAATCATCTCCTCTCGCTGACAGTAAATAAATCCTCCGAAAGTCCCTCCTAAACTGTTATAAATAATATCAGTTAAGTTAGAAGTACGAGAGGGAAGTAAAAACTGAGTTAATTCGACAGAAATTGAAATAATGGCACTAGTTAACAAGGTAATAGCTAATATTTTTACTAGATTTTTTCTTAAATTTTTACCAGCAGTAATTTTAGCTAAACCAATTCCAAAAGGTATAAATAGCAGAATATTTTGTAAATAGTCTTTAATGTTACTACCAAAATTAAATTCTTCTAAAATAAAATTTCTAGAAAACCCTTCTGGAACTATAAATGTAAATGGCGATATTGTCGCTACAATAATAAAAGATAAGCCTGCTAACAATAACCAGTGTCCCCAGGATTGAAAGCTTGGGTTTTTATTAATTTTCATCTTATTGCTTTAAAATTACAGCTAACTAAAATGATTTCCTCTGTCGTTAATTAATTCTAAACAATAACGAATAAAATGCTGCTTAGTTATGCTCGTGTTAGTACAAAAGATCAGAATGCCGAAGGCATCGCAAGTTGGAAAAATCATACCTCAATTCAGCAACGCCCATTATCAATTATCCATTATTAAAAAAGCTTAGGCTACAAGGTATTTTTGAACGCAAGCAACTAAGTTATTTGTCCAGTAATTAGCTAAATCATCATCAACAGCTTCCACCATAATACGAATTAGGGGTTCAGTACCAGAGGGACGAACTAAAATTCTGCCTTGATTACCCATTGCTGTTTCCGCACGAGCGATCGCTTGTTGTAAAGGTTCGCAGTCTTGCCAATTTTTACGCAGCTGTGGATCTTCGACTCGGACATTCTTTAAGATTTGGGGATAGGTCTGAAAACTTTGAGTTAACATTTCCTGAAGGGATACACCTGACTGTTTGACTAATGCAGCTAAGTGCAACGCCGTTAAGACACCATCACCAGAAACGCTGTAGTGAGGACAAAGTATATGTCCAGACTGTTCGCCTCCTAACATTGCACCCGTTTCTACCATGCCCGCCTGAACATACTGATCTCCAACTGGAGTGCGAAGTAATTTACCTCCTGAATTTTGCCAAGCATTTTCAAACCCCAAGTTAGCCATCACTGTCGAGACAATTGTATTGTTTGGTAACTTGTGTTGTTGACGGAGTGCTTGACCCCAAAAATAGAGAATATAATCGCCATCGACAACTTGACCTTGGGAATCTACCGCCATAACACGATCTGCATCCCCATCAAAGGCAAACCCTAGATCCGCTTGATATTCTTGAACTGCTTGCTGTAAAACTCCTAAATGAGTAGAACCACAATTAACATTAATGCGATCGCCATCCGCTTGATCATGGAGTGTAATTACTTCTGCACCTATAGCTTTAAATGCTTCTGAAGCAGTATCGACGGCTGCACCCCAAGCTAAATCTAGAACAACACGCATACCAGCTAAATTGGCGGAGGCTGCAAATGGCTGTTGTAAATTAGCAAGATATTGATTTAATAATTCTGGTCGATGGTAATGTTTACCGTGTTGCAGAGAGTCAAGAACTTCTACTCCCCATTCTGACCATCTACCCCGAAGTCTGGCTTCGATTTCGTCTTGCAGTTGAGTAGACAGCTTAGTGCCATTAGCACCAAAAAATTTAATTCCGTTATCTTCAGGAGGATTATGACTAGCAGAAATCATAATTCCACCCATTGCTTCACTGATGCTAGTTAGGTAAGCGACAGCAGGAGTCGGACACAAGCCCAAATCCCAAACATCTACACCAGCCATCGTCAAACCTTCGGAGAGAGCGATCGCCAGCATCTTGCTAGAGTTTCTGGAATCTTGACCGAGAATTACAGGGGCTAGTTGGCGATTAGATACTTGCAATACCTGTCCTGCCCAAAATCCAATCAGAAAAGCCAGAGAAGAGTTTAACAATTCTTGGTTGCCGACTCGACCACGAATACCATCAGTGCCAAATAAAGAAGTAGGAGGCAAAGAGATCAGATTTTTGGTCTGATTATTCAAAACTAAAAATTGTGCTAAAAACTTAGAATTAAAAGGTTGATTGGAAAGATTAGATTGAACCATTGATAAAAAAATTTTAATAATCATCAAACAATTGCTACAAAACACTACAGCAACTTGTTAATACTTTTATACTACTTGTTGAATTTTCGTAAGAATTTCTACTTAGATATATCCTTTAAGTTTCGCCTGTAAAGTGAATTAATAGGTAAAGTACCCATGAAGTTTGTATAAAATTTAGAAGAAATCTTAGTGATTACTAATTACTGATCAAGGCACTAGTACATTTGGGCGTAAGTAAACCGACTATTATTGTGAGATACTAACT
>CAYMWC010000202.1:0-10977 GCA_964393695.1 uncultured Pleurocapsa sp. | reverse complement strand
AGTCATCAGTCATCAGTCATCAGTCATCAGTAAATGGTATTATTCTGGACAAGTCCTTAACCAGAATTAATGTTAGTTAAAGCGATAATGGCATCAAAGTCATAGTTATTGAGCATTTGGGAGATTGCCTGGGCAATATATTGTTGAGAAATAGGTATCTGAGTAATCAATTTTTCAATTAGTTCTGCATCTACAGCGATCGCTCCTTGATTTAATTCTCGCACTAATTTTGGGGGTAGCAAATTTAAATCGTTACTAGTTAAAGGTATTGCAGTATTAGGTGGAGATTGATGACTTATATTACTATTTTCTGCTGTATAAATAAATTTTACTCCTAAATATTGTGTTAATTTGTCAAAAATAATTCGTTCCAGAAAGGGCTTAGGTACAAAATCATCACAACCTGCTTCAATAATTTTGGCTCTTTGTTCTTCAAAAGCGGAAGCTGTCAGGGCAATAATTACAGTCTTATGACCATTAGGTTGCTGTTTAATCTGGCGAGTAGCTTCATAGCCATCCATCACAGGCATACGCATATCCATCCAAATCAAATCAGGTTGCCACTCCTGCCAAAGAGCGATCGCTTCTAAACCGTTACTGGCTGTACGGGGTTCAAAACCAACTGATTGTAATAATTTTACCAAAGCCAAACGATTAGTTTCGCGATCGTCTACAACCGCCAGACGATAATGGGGTTGTCCTGGAGCAAGTTGTTTGATGGACTCGGTTGGGGATAATATTTCTACTTGGGAAGCATTGGCTAAGTTTACTTGAATCGTAAAATCAAAAGTAGAGCCTTGTTCGACAATACTAGTTACCTGAATTGTTCCTCCCATCAATTCCACAAACTGACGACTAATTGCCAATCCCAAGCCTGTGCCACCTTCAGATTGAATCCCACTAGCGGTTTGCATAAAAGGATCAAATAATTTGTCTAATTCTGTCGGTGCAATACCCTGGCCTGTATCTGAAATGGCAAAACAAAGTTGAGCTTGATTAGCTGTTAAACCTGTGGATTCCCCTAGGGATGCTTGTAACGTTAACCCTCCAGTTTGGGTAAATTTAATTGCATTACTCAAAAGATTAATTAACAACTGACGCACCTTACGGGAATCACTCACAATATATTGAGGTAAATTACTAGCCAGGATAAATTTCAACCATAGCCCTTTAGCTTCAGCTTTAGCTTGAAACATCTCTTGAACAGTCTGCAAAAGCTGATACAAATCAAAGGGTTCGTTATTCAGGGTAATTTTGCCTGCCTCAATTTTCGACATCTCCAAAACATCGTTAATTAAAGTAAGTAAATGTTCGCCACTACGATTGATAATATCTAAAGATTCTTGATGATCAGGGGAAATATTAGTATCCCGTGCCATTAATTGGGAAAAACCAAGTATGGCGTTGAGAGGAGTCCGTAATTCATGACTCATATTGGCTAAAAATAAGCTTTTAGCGCGATTAGCAGCTTCTGCTTCTTGGGCTTTTATTTTTAATTGCTGGCTAGATTCTTCCAACTGTTGCCGAGATAAAAATAATTGTTGTGATAACCAATTAACTCCGACAAGTAACCACAATACCGATACCAAACCCACTAACATAATAGTACTTGCTAGTTTACGGGCAGCATCAAAAGCTTCTTGTTGGCTAATTTCTACCAGTAGGGCAATATCTTGTTCATTTAGCCAACGATAAACTCCTAAGACAGGAGACTGAGAATAATTACGATAAAGTCCATAACCACTCATTCCGCACATTGCAGCATCAATGCCTGGACTATTAACACCATCGGGAAAAGCTTGACTAGAGTGAGATTTACCTGCAAGAAAACTATTTTTGCTAATTAAAGAGCCAACCAAATAAGTTTCTCCACTTGCACCTAAACCCGTTTTTTCTCTAACAATGCGATCGATACGTTCGAGATCGAGATCGACTAAAATCATTCCTGAACGATTTTTCAAAGGTTTTGCCAAAGTAATAGCAGGTTTTCCCGTCACGGGAGAAACATAAAATATCGGTGCAAAATTAGCCCCAATTTCTACTTGTTCGACATAGGTTATATTAGCTAGGATTTCATAATCTCCTTCACGTTTTTTGTTGGTAGAAAAAATAATTTTATTACTGCGATCGAGAATAAAAATTTCTCTCAGACTAGGCTTGATCTGCTTAACTCTGGTGAGATATTGAGCTAGTACCTGATATGCTTGTTGTTTCTCAACAACCAGACTGGAAGTAAGTAAAATATACAAGCTGTTTTGTACATCTGGCATTTGGGTAGTTTGCAAAAAATCTCTTTGTTGATCTTCAAACCAACGAGCAATTTCTTGTTCTTTAAGAGTGGCTGATACACTCAGCCGATCAAATGCTGCTTGCTTTAAAGCTTCTCTAGCTCGAACATACGCTACCCCGCCGACTATCCCCACAGTAATCAACGCTAGTAGCAAAAAGTAATTGGCTATCTTCGTAGTCAAGGATAACTGCGGTAATTTCATTATCAGGAAATGAAGTTTAGATACAACTCATAATTATCTGCATTATATATAGGGTTTGCTAGAAAAGAGTTTTGGTAAGAAAAGGAAATATAACAATTCGGGTAATTTTTTGGGATTTATATTGAAAACTGATATTGATAGTTTATCCACATCGCGATCGCCGTATTTTAGTAAGAAAGTGGTAGTAATTACGATTAATAGCTAGATTAAAAAAGAATATTAATTATGTCGAGCAGTTATTCATGAATTCTCAGCGTCTTGGGATATTATATGCAACTTTAGCTTTCGGTATCTGGGGTTTATTTCCAGTATATTGGAAACTTTTAAACTCAATTCCTGCTCTAGAAATTTTAAGTCATCGCGTCATTTGGTCTAGCATTTTATTGTTAGGAGTCTTGTTTAGCTACAACCATGGGCAAGATTTAATCAAATTGCTCTTAAAACCAAGACAATCACTACCTTTACTCGCTTCAGCTAGTGTTTTAGCTTTTAATTGGGGATTATATATCTATGGAGTTAACAGCGATCGCATTGTTGAAACCAGTTTAGGATATTTTATTAATCCTCTTGTTAATGTAGTTTTAGGTGTGGTTATTTTGCGTGAGCGACTGCAATGGGGACAGTGGGTTGCCGTGATTTTAGCAACTCTCGGTGTTAGCTACTCGATTTTGGCTGTCGGACAAGTCCCTTGGATTGCTTTGGGGTTAGCTTTTTCGTTTGGAATTTACGGACTGTTAAGGAAGATAATTGTTGTTAAACCCTTACTAGGATTGACCGTAGAAACTTGTTTATTAGCTCCCGTGGCGATCGCCTATCTCGCATTGTGGCACAATGACAATCACTTTGGACAAAATGGCTTGCTGACGCTGTTGTTAGTTGGTTGTGGGGTTGTAACTTCTTTTCCCTTGTTTTGCTTTAACATTGCCGTGCAACGTCTGCGACTTTCTACTATAGGTTTTTTTCAATACATTGCCCCCAGTCTGCAATTAATAATTGGAATTTGGTTATACCACGAACCCTTTACTAGAAGTAACATGATTGTCTTTGGCTTTATTTGGACTGCCTTAGCACTTTATTCGGCTATTTCTCTGATCAATCGTCAGACATAATTAGCTTGCTTACCCGATATAGCAATACGCGAAAACGTTAGGACATTTTTTTTGACTGCTACTTTCTACTTTCTACTTTCTACTTACGAGCCAATCACTCTCACTGTCCTAATCTAACCTCGTACGGCTATAAGTTTGCTTCCATCCCACATGTCAAATCATTATTCTTTTTGACAACAAAAATACCGTGCCACTATGGTAACCGACACGGCAATGTTACGTAATCTTCACTATCATAAGACTAGTAAGACTATTGATCCCCTAGACTTAGATTTTTTAACTCCCTGTGAGAGAATTCCCCATCCGTCTATACGGTGGGGATGGGGCTTTTAAAGTGCCGAACTAAATTCGGCACACAGCCCCTCATGAATCGAACTTTGCACTAAGCAGAATTAATTATCTATCACAATTCTATCATTATATGATATAGTGATAACTATGATTAGACAAGCACAGAAAGTACGAATTTATCCAACTGACGAACAAAAACAGCAACTAGCAGGTGCTATGGGCTGTTGTCGTTGGTGGTGGAATTTTGCTCTCAACAAAAGTATTGAAACTTACAAACAGACAGGTAAAAGCTTGTCTCGTGCAGGACTAAATGCTTTATTGCCTAATCTAAAAGAAGAAAATGAATGGTTGAAAACAGAAGTTTATTCTCAATCACTGCAACAGACATCTCTTAATTTGTCTCGTGCGTTCATTAACTTCTTTGAAAAACGAGCGAGATTTCCTAGATATAAATCTAAGCATGGTAAGCAGTCTGTTGGTTTTCCTCAATCAGTCAAGATTGTTGATGACTGGATTAAATTACCCAAGATTGGATTAGTCAAGGCAGTATTTGACCGTCGCTATGTCGGTACAATCAAGACTGTTACCATCACTAAGGATAGTTCAGATAGATACTTTGCTTCGGTTCTTTATGAATTAGAAGCTTGCTTTGTATCTAGTATTGGTGACAAGATAATTGGCTTAGATTTAGGAATTAAAGATTTTTGCATAGCTCATGATGGGACTAAGACTAGTAAATATGCTAATCCTAGACATTTTAAAAAGCATGAGAAAAATCTAGCTCGTAAACAGCAAAAACTATCTAGAAAACTAAAGGGAAGTAAAACCAGGCAAAAAGCCAAGAAATTAGTAGCTAAGGTTCATGCACGCATTAGCAATGCCCGTCAGGACTTCTTGCATAAACTGAGCAGGAAACTGACTAACGAAAGCAAAGTCATTGTGGTGGAAAACCTCAATGTCAAAGGCATGGTGTGCAACCATAAATTAGCTAAATCAATATCTGATGTGGGATGGGGGATGTTCATAAACTTCCTAAGTTACAAAATAGAGCGTGAAGATAAGCGCCTAGTTGAAATTAGTAGGTGGTTTCCTAGTTCTCACATCTGTCCTGATTGTCTAACTCAAACTCCAAAGATGGACTTGAGTATTAGAGAGTGGACTTGCTTGAATGAATCATGTGGTAAAACTCACGATCGTGACGAAGCAGCAAGCCAAAATATCAGAGCAGAAGGCATCAGAATTCTCAAGACGGATGGAACAGCCGTCTCTGCTAGTGGAGGGAGCGTAAGACCCGACCGAGGACGAAAGACCAAGGTAAGGCAGCACCCAGCGAAGCTAGAAACCCTAACTTCAAGCGTCAGCTAAGTTAGGGTAGTTCATTCAATAATAATTAGAGCTTACTTAAAACGAATATGCTCATAAATACTGAGATATTGTTTGCCTGCATTATGCCAAGAATAGTCACATTCCATACCTTGCTGGACTAATTGTTCAAATTCTTTAGGATACTCATAATATAAGCCGATCGCTCTTTCCATTGCTGATTCTAAAGCCTGGTTATCTATTTGGTAGAAAACATAGCCATTCCTTTTTTCAGGCGCATGATCGAGATCGTAGTCACGGTCAAATACAGTACTGAGTAAACCACCAACACCTCTAACAATTGGTACAGTGCCATATTTTAAGCTGATTAGCTGAGTAAGTCCACAGGGTTCAAAGTTGCTGGGTACAACCATCATATCTGCTCCCGCATAAATTAAACGGGCTAGTTCTTCGTTAAAACCAAGTTCTAAATGTACATCAGGATTGTCATTGAGGAAGTGTTTTTCGTGCCAAAAACGACTATTGACATCCGCAGAAGTTGCTGAACCTAACAGCACAAACTGAGCCTGACGATCAAGAGCATAGTAAATGGCATGGTGAACTAGGTGAACACCTTTTTGATCGTCTAAACGACCAATGTAGGCAATGATCGGTTTATTAGAATCTTGGAGTAAAAGTCGCTCTCGTAAAGCTTTTTTATTTTTGGCTTTATTTTCTAAATGATCTAGATCATATTGAAAAGGAATATAAGTATCGCTCTCAGGATTCCAGAGGTTGTAATCCACACCGTTAAGAATACCACTAAACCTACCCTGATGAATTTCTAGGGTATGACCCAAACCATAGCCGACATCAGTAAAACGAGCTTCCCAAGCATGGTGAGGTGAAACAGTATTAATATAGTTGGAATAAACTATACCGCCTTTCATCAGGTTAAGGGCAAAAGGATTAAAATTATCCTGCAAGCGATCATAGTGGAAATAATATTCTGGTCGATTTAAACCTGTAGCCACTAACATCTCATTGCCGCAAATTCCTTGATGTCTAAAATTGTGAATGGTGTAGCAAACTCTTTGGCGTTCCATTCCATAATACTGATACATTTCATAAAGCATTACAGGAACTAAACCAGTTTGCCAATCGTGGCAATGAATAATATCAGGGCGTTTGTTACTTTTAAGTAAAAACTCCATCGCTGCTTTACTAAAGAAAGCAAAACGCATGGGATCGTCTTCCCCACCGTAGACATAACCCCGATTAAAAAATTGATCTTGGCTTTTAGGTTGAATAAAGAAACAAAGTCTACCGTGTACCCAACCACAAAGAACATCGCATTTAATTTCTCCGCCATACCAAGGTACACCCAAGTCACGATAGGCATCATGTAGCCCCCAAATATGGTCATATCTCATGCAGTCATACATCGGCAGAATTAATTCTACGCAGTGACCGCGATTTTCTAGTTCCCTACTTAATCCGTAAACTACATCCCCTAACCCGCCAGCTTTGATTACAGGAGCGCATTCGGAGGCAATTTGCACGATGTACATATTTTAAATCCTCATTTAATAAAACTTTACATTTATCTATTTTTATTAAAATTTTAAAGCACAAAGTTTGATTTACACAGATTAAATAGACAAAAAATAAAAAAATATTATCTAAATCAGCGAAAAAACCGTTTTTAGGAATAAGATGAAATTTTATAGAGCGATCGCACTTTGTAAAAATGAATTAGGTGCGCGGTTGTAGAAGCATAGCTTAAAAAGCTAACATAATTTTTTATTTATAAATAAATCTTAAATATGCTGCGTATTTTGATTGTTGATGACCAAAAAAGCATTCGCGAAACTTTAAAAGCAGTTTTAGCCTCTCAACCAGATTTTAAGGTGGTTGCCACTGCCGATAACGGCGAAGTTGCTGTGGAATTAGCCAAAAAACTACTACCTGATTTAATGTTAGTCGATTTAGAAATGCCCAAGCTAGATGGGATCAATTTAACACGACTAATTCATCAAGATTTTCCTAGTATTAAAGTTGTTGTTCTGAGTATACATGACCAAGATGACTATATTCAGCAAGCTTTACATGCAGGGGCAATGGGTTATTTATTAAAAAATACACCCTCCAAAGATTTACGAGAAGCAATTCGTTTTGTTGATCGGGGATATACTCAATTTAGTCCTGGATTACTAAATCGTATAATTCTGGGCTCAGGAGCTAAACCTGCCCTTCCACCAGCCACTCCGACAGAGTCAAACCATGTCCATTCTTCATCCCTAGCCTTAAACAACAGATTAAAGTTAGTCAATCCCTTGTCTAGTCAACGACATCGAACTCGTAAAAGCTGGAGATCATACGTACCTTCTTGGTGGGCTGGTAATGGGATTATTTGGGGACTAGCAATTCTCTACTTGCTTTTCAAAAGCCCTACATATACTAGTAAATGGTCAATTAGCTTAGCCTCTAATCAGAATTCCAGTAGTATTAATCTTCCCGATGTTAGTTCTCTCAATTCTAATAGTGAACCTCCTTCCCAAAACAATATTTTTGATCTGCGTCAAGACTATAAATTTTTATTAGGGGAAAAAGAAATCCTGTCGATCGCTGCTGCTCAAATGGGTGTTGAACCTCAAAAATTTGGTGAGCCAAACGTGGAAATTGTAGACAATACAACCATGATGAGAATAAGTATAGACGGCAATACTCCCGAGGTCGCCCAACAAAAAGCGATCGCTCTACAAACAATTCTTGAACGTAAATTACAAACCCTTAGACGTGGAACAATTAATTCATCTACTGATCCTCTGCTTCAAGTAATAATTCAACCTAGTCTACCTGAAAAACGTAGTTCCCCTAATTTAGCTTTAGTCGGATTAGGAGCATTTACCTGTTCCGTGTTTCTGACCATTGCGATCGCTGCTATTTGGGCAAATAGTACAGCCGAAGTACCACTATCTGACAATAATCAAGATAAAAATAATAATCTTAATTAATAGACCTAGTAGTCTGTCAATTTTGAATTGAGAAGTTGAGGTGGTTAGAGGATTAGAGAGGTGGTGAGGTAGAGAAGTAGAGGGGATGGAAAAATGGTCAACTTAAATTCTAAATACCCCAATACTCCACTCCCCTAGCTGCTTCAATCCATCAATTCAAACTTGATGACCTACTACGGAAAATAATTGGAATGACTATAACAAACGCTGTACAACAATTGTATTGCGTTCAGGACGACTGAGAAAACCTTCTTGTTCGAGTTGATTAATTAACTTGGTGACGGTAACTCTCGTTGCACCAACAATTTCTGCTAGGTCTTGATGAGTTATACGTAAATCAATCAATTGACCAATTTCTATCTCTTTGCCAAACTTCTGCGCCAACCAAGTTAATACATTGCACAAACGCTGCAATACCTTTTCAGTACGCATAATACACAGTAATTCTTCTGTTTGTTGAACATGACGCTGAATTAAATGTACAGCACTATCAGCTTTAGTAGTAGGGATACAGAAAGCTTCAACGGTGGTTATGCATTTTACTTGATAAGGATAGACTAGAGATAAAGCTTGTCCCACAATATCGTCTTTACCCCAGTAGCCTAGAGTAATTGGCGTTCCTTCTTCTGTCCAAGTACAAGTTTTAACAATACCCTGTTGCAAGAGCCAAAAACAATTAGAGGAAAGGGGAATTAATTCACTAGGAGCAAAAGTTTGTTGCTCGATATTGTTATGTGAATTATTTGGCATTAGAGTATTGATCATCATTTGTCTAATATCTCGCTGCTCTGCATCATAAACAAAAATCGTTACAAAATCAATCATTATGACTGGGTATAGGAGTCAGAAAGCAGAAGGTAGAAGTCAGAGGTCAGAAGTAGAGGCGATTCGCGAATCGCCCGTACAGAAGTCAGAAGGCAGAAAGCTAAAACTTTGTAAAACTGTAAATTATTTGGCTTTCCAAAGCATTACAAAGCAGAGAAGGTTTTTCCTCTAAACTATAATATTGGCGATCTAACTTAATTTGTAATCCCGTCATCGGATCATCTCCAGGTGCAACCAAAAACTCCAAACGATTAACATCCTGCCAAGTTGTTAAAGTGTCTAAAATTTTAAATATTCCTGCTAAATAGGGATGGTTACAGTCTTGATACCAATCAGCCTTAGCTAAATTGGGTTGATCGAAACCGAGATGAAAAATGAGAGATGAATTGCTAAATAAGGCGATCGCAATTGGTCTGGCTTCTTCTTGCACTAACAAATCAGTTTCTTGGGCAAGATAGCGAATCTTGTCTAACCTTTCATATCGAGCTTCAGGGGACATTGCCTCCTGTTGCCAGGAAATTGCCACAGTCATTAAATAGGTCTGCAAGAGTAGATGACCCAATTTTCTTGCCTTGGTAGCTAAATATTCTGAATTGTAATCGGTAGCTTCAATCAATAAGGGCAAGCGATCGACAATTTCTAGCCCATAGCCTTTTAAACCAGCTATTTTACGGGGATTGTTAGTAATTAGACGAATTTGTTTCACCCCTAGATCGTTGAGAATTTGCGCCCCCATCCCATAATCTCGCAAATCCGCAGGAAATCCTAGTCTTTCGTTGGCTTCTACCGTATCTAGACCCATATCTTGCAAGGTATAAGCTTTTATTTTGTTAACTAAACCAATGCCTCGACCTTCCTGACGCAAATAAACTACTACTCCCAAACTATGAGCTTCAATCATCTTCAGCGCAGCTTGCAGTTGCATCCGACAGTCACAACGCATTGAGCCTAGAGCATCCCCTGTCAAACACTCTGAGTGCATTCTGACCAGAGCAGGTTTAGCAGCTAGTTCTGCCAAATCCCCTTTAACAATTGCCAAATGCTCTGTATTGTCTAAGGCATTGTGATAAGCGTAGATTTGAAAATCTCCAAACTGACTGGGAAACTGACAGACGCTTTCGCGAGAAACAAAGCGATCGTGTTTGAGACGATAACTGATTAAATCAGCAATGCTAATTAGCTTGAGGTTATGTTGACGGGCATATTCAACCAACTGTGGTAGTCGTGCCATTGAACCGTCAAAGTTTTGAATTTCACAGATAACCCCCGCAGGATAAAGTCCTGCTAATCTGGCTAAATCTACGGCTGCTTCTGTATGTCCTGCCCGTTTTAAAACTCCCCCAATTCTGGCTCTTAGAGGAAAAATATGTCCAGGACGAACTAGATCGTCGGGGATGCTAGCAGGATTAATTGCTACTTGAATGGTGCGAGCGCGATCTTCGGCAGAAATCCCTGTACTCACTCCCAATTTAGGAGAGGCATCGATACTGACAGTAAAGGCTGTCTGATTGCTGTCAGTATTTTTAGTCACCATTAAAGGTAAATCTAGAGCATCCAGGCGATCGCCTGTCATGGCTAAACAAATTAACCCCCTAGCTTCTACTGCCATGAAGTTAATCATACTAGGAGTAGCAAACTGAGCAGCACAGATTAAATCACCTTCGTTTTCGCGGTTTTCATCGTCTACCACCACTATTGAACGACCTGCTTTGATATCAGCTAAGGCTGAATCGATGGAATCAAAAATAATTGAACTAGTTTGAGGCGTATCCACTACAAAAATTTAAATAGGAGTAAAGTATTTGAAGGTTACTTAGGGTATTGTAAGTAATTATAACTTTTTTCCTTCTTGATTTCTGACTAGTAGACGTGTTTGATTTTTAACTTCTGACTTCTGTACGGGCGATTCGCGAATCGCCCCTACTTCTGACTTCTGACTTC
>CAYMWC010000201.1:0-10994 GCA_964393695.1 uncultured Pleurocapsa sp. | reverse complement strand
ACTTTTATAATATAATTCTTTATTGTCTTCTATCTGGCTGCAAACCGCTGTATTACTAGAATTAAAAACATTATGTTTATTTTTCGAGTTAATAATAGCTTGACTAAGGTTAATAACGGCATCATCTTCGAGAGAAAAATAAGTACAGTAAGAAGTACCTACTTCTCGAAAAATTGGAATATCCGAGCAGACAATGCGATCACTAAAGTACAAAGCTTCAGCTAAAGGAAGACAAAAACCTTCCGTAGAAGAAGGAATAACAAAAACTTGGCAGTTTTGATATAACCAACACAATTCTTGATCGTCGATTGCCGATAATAAAATTACTTTAGATTCTAAAGATAAATTGCGAATTAAACCTTGAATATTTTCTGTTTCTGGCCCTGAAGTTCCGACAATGATTAGTTGAGTGTCTGAAGCTAATTTTTGATTATTAAGTAACCAGAAATAACTTTTAATCAATAAATCTAAATTTTTATTCTGACGATGTTGAGCAACAGATAATAAAAACAAACTGTGTTCTGATAATTGTTTGGGAGTTTTAGGTTTAAGCTTTTCAAAATCAACATAATTATAAATTACATCAATTTTTTGCTTAGGATTAAGATCGGCAAAATAAAGCTGTAGTTTATCGGCTGTAACTTTTGAAACACAAGCAAGACCATCACTTTGACTTATACACTGTTTCAAAAATAAACGGTTGAACCAAACTTGAGGAAAGCCAAAGTTTTCGGGAAATTCATAGGGGTATAAATCATGAATAGTACTAACCACAGAAGCGTTAAATTTAGCTCTTAGAAAAGGGAAAGGAAAAGCAAGATGAATAATATCTGGAGCAAGAACATTAGCTAGTTGTGGTAAACCCCATAAAAACCATTTGTTTCTGACAATAGAAGTATTCTTAATGTTGACGCTAATTAGTTTAATTTTCTCAGAGGTTAGGGAAAAAGCAGTTTGAAAATAATGCTGTTGCCAAGCTCCTATAACTAAGCTAATTTTAGTAATTTCTGGCTGTTCTGCTAAACAAAGAGCTAAATTTACAGCGTGTCTACAGACTCCAGTTGGATGAATTGGTCGATGTAAAGCTGCAATTAAAACGTGCATATTTAGTTATTTTTTTCCAAAGTATATTCCAAAGTCGAGCCAGCCTTCCAGACGGGTTTACCTCGCTCATATGCACCAATATCAGGCGCATCACCACTAAAGTCATCTGTAATCCCAGGAATGTTTACTCCAGCATCTACGGCTGGGGAGTCTGGTTGTAAGCTAAAATCGGGCAGAGATTTTGATTCTTCTGTAGGAGATTTAGAAAATTTACTATCTGTATTCATAAAAAGATTATTAGACTGTTTGTCAGCAACTATACTTTTAGAGCCTGCAAAAATATTATTTCGTGCGTCAACAGATCCTCCGTCTGTAACTACTTCTCCTAAAAAAGTATTATTGAAGACTCGCTCGTGTCCTCTGGGACTACCAGCCAGCAAATTATAGTTATCTTGACCCCAAATTAAATTCCAGACTACGTTATGGTGAATTGTGCTGTTAAAACTTTCTAAGTCTAAATAAATACCGCGAGTTCCCCAGGCGTTACTGAATGCTTTAGTATCTCGAATCCAGTTGTGATGAATCGCTCCCCCTTCTAAATTAACGTGGCAGCAAACGTAAATAGCACCCAAATCAGTGCTGAGCATTCCAAACTGAGAAATATCGTTATAAGCAATTTCGATGTTCCGACCATCAACACCAGCAGTATGCCAATCAATATTAATTGCATCTCGACCAGCACGATTAATTGTGTTATGAGTAATTTTATGACCGTTACCATTGATGCGGACGGGAGCAGCATAGGATACCTGATAATTAGTACTGGCAATAATATTATTGGTTACTTGATGGTTTTTACCTTCTAACAGC
The DNA here is from genome assembly GCA_964393695.1 of uncultured Pleurocapsa sp. Taxonomy (GTDB): domain Bacteria; phylum Cyanobacteriota; class Cyanobacteriia; order Cyanobacteriales; family Xenococcaceae; genus Waterburya. The sequence continues at coordinate 9,080 of CAYMWC010000201.1, read as the reverse complement.
ACACCGTTGCCAGAACTCCATTCAATCACCGAGTTTTTTAAGGTATTGCCAGTACCTCTTAGCTGAATTCCAGTATCATGCGTGTGTGAAGCCAAAAATAAAGCATTATCGGAGTCAGGTGCTTGCTCTGTCTCAGGTAATGGTGGTAGGGTCATGTGGTGGGATACATATTTAGCCCGAATACCATCAATGACTATCCCAGTACTGCGATCGCTAGTGGTGATAGTATTAGCAAATAGATTTAAACCACGTATAGATATATCAGAGCGATCGCTCAAATCAAAAGCAAAATTGCGCTGTTTAACTTCTACTTGACCAGGCTTTTTGCCATTAGGTGACCAGAGGTACAAGGTTTTCTCATGAGGTTGATAAAACCATTCACCTGGACTATCGAGTAATTCTAATTTACCAAAAAAATAGAGCCAAAATCCGCCCCTCTCCCAAGGAGCATTCATTTGTGCGCTCAGCTTTCCTGCTGTACTGCTAGTTATCGTACCTGTACGAGTAGTGTACCATTCATTACTCCAGACTTTTGCCCCTGCCCAACCCTCAGATAAAGCAGGAATTTCACTATTTTCAATACTAGCTGTCGTTCCTCCCTCACTTTTTAAACCTCCACCTATTAAAGTTGGACGCAAAAAATCTCGGTTTTCGTCTAGATTGGGAAAACGAGCTTCAGGCATCATCACCCCATTCACAAAAACTTGATTGGCGAAAAATCCAGTGTCGCTGTAATTACTAACAGGTAGAGATGCATTAGTACGGAAAATTGAATCGCGATCTACAGTCCATCCTTCAACCAATTCCGTTCCAGATATAGTTACATTTTCGTTTTTGTGGGCTGCAAAGGTTATTGGCTCTTTGTTTGTTCCTGAAACTGCTGGCTTGATTGCTTCACGATAAATTCCTTCTCGCAACCAACAAGTTTCTTCTGGTTGAACTATGTCAGCACATTTTTGAACTGTTTTAAAAGGGCGATCGATGGTGCCAGGATTATCATCGGAACCTTCGGGAGAAACAAAATAACCGCGATCGCATCCCGACATAGCTAGACTTAGAAAAATACCAAAACCAAAAAATAAGACTTTTATTTTATTTATGAACATAACTAGCTAAAGAAAATTAAATCTAAAGTAATTGAAAGTAGGTAAGAGATCAAGCATTTTATAGGTTTTTATCCCCCCTACTTAAATTAAAATTTATATTAAATATGCGTTTTTGCAACACCCATAATAATATTTAATTGAAGATATATGTAAGATACTCTCTTAAAACTCGTTCTTGAGAAAATTTATTTTCCATCAACATACGACTATTTTGCTTCATACTAGAGATTAAATTTTTATCTCTAGTTAACATTATTAGTTTCTCTAGTAATTCTTCTTGAGAATCGCAAATATATCCGTTCCTGCCGTTTTCAATTACTTCAGATGCCCCCAAGGCATATTTGGTAGTTAAAATTGCTAACCCAGCACAAGCTGCCTCTCCTAAGACGGATGGATAGCTATCACAGTTAGTGGGTAAAACAAAAATATCTTGATTTTTAAATATTTCGACGTGCTTGGAGCTACCATATTGAACATTATTTTCCACCGTTATTCCTGGATATTTTTCAAGAGGATGATTTGTCACCATAGTCATTTTTAACTCTGGTTTATTATATTTTTTAAACCAATCAAGCAAGATATCTCCACCTTTACGCTGAAAATCACCGCCTACAAATAAAAGACGAATTTCATTATCTTTACGCTCTTGACTAGATACAAAAATATCTAAATCACAACTAAATGGAAGCTGAACTTTTTTTAGTTTATTGGATGGTACATTGTAATCTCTTTTGATTTGAGTTATGACATTATCTGTTAGTCCCAACACAGATATTTGCGCATTTAAAATTTTTGCATGAATCCAAGTTAACCAATTGGGAGAACCAGAACTTTTCCAAATTGGTTCATATAGCTTTCGAGTCCACTCAGTTACTATATAGCTTTGATTGTTTCCAGTAGCTAAATAGCCGAATAGTGCTGTGGATACTCCATGAAATAATATTTTTCTTCCTTCTTTTTTAGCTTGATAAATAGCTATCCATAGTTTGATAGACTCTCTCAATCTTGATAAAAAAATTAGTAAGTAATCTATTGTAAAAATAGATTTAGGATGAGAATTAATTTGATTAGAAGCAAAACGTAATAGTTTTAAATCTATATTGGCTTTGTCTTTAAACAAACTAATAAAACGCTTTTCATATGTAATATTACCAAGATCGACGGGAAAAGTTATCAATAAAAGTTTTTTGATTGTCATAATTTTTAAATCAATTAAATATTTATTTTTCCTCTAAAAAAAGTAAAAGTATGATGTAATACTTAAACGGTTGTAAGGAAATGAATTTTTAAGAAAATCATCGATAATTTCAACTTTTTACTGGTTTTATCAAAAATTTACTAACGCACTCTTCATAAACATTAGCTAGCCATTTTCCTTTTGTTTCCCAACTATAAAACTCCTTAATTTTTTTCTGTCCTGCTTGTCCCATTTGCATAGATAAATCTGGATTATGTGCCAATTTCACCATCGCTTGAGCGAGATCGCTAACTACTTGTTGAGGATTATCTGCTGAAACTTTGATGCCAGTCTCGGCGGTCACTAATTCTGATGGACCTCCTAAATCAAGACAAAGAATAGGTCTACCCGATGCCATTGCTTCTAAGGGAACCCATCCTCCTGAATCATGTAAGCTCGGGTGTACCAAAGCAGAACATTGTCCTAGCTTGACTAAAACTTCCTCACGATCTAGTAAACCAAAAAACTTTACTCGTTCTGCAATACCCAAATCTAGAGTTAAGGCTTGCAAATTATTTAATTCAGGTCCTTCTCCAGCAATCCAGTATTCCGCATTATTCAGATTAGCTTCGGCAAATGCCCGTAAACCTAAGTGAATGCCTTTCCAATGTAGAAGACGTGCAATGTTAATAAATCTTACTGAAGAACCATTTAAAGGCTGACATTGACTGAGTTGTTCGATTTCTGATTGAGAAATACCCGATTCTGAAGCCCGTCGGATCTTAGTTGCACCGAGTTTTTGAATTCTTCTGGCAGTATCTTTAGTCGTTGCATAGATAATTGCGCTTTTCTGAGCAGTGAGACGAGTAAAGGGGTCGAGTTCACCTATGGTACGCCAGGCTAAACGTAAGGTTTCATACAATTTATTTTTCCAGTTAAAATCAGCCCAAAAACTTAATGGTGCCGACTCGCCACCGCCTACGGGACCCCAAATAAAAGGAATTGGGAGTAAGGAAAGAAAACTAGGACATGAGTAACGTACAAACGTAACATGATGCGCTAAATCAAATTCAATTTTGCGATGTAAATCTTTAGCGACAAAATATGCCTGAATTTGCCATAAATAATAATGGAGTTGCATTGCACCTGATTGTCCCCAGCGTAGACTGTCTTGCCAAAAAGGAAGGGTAAAATAGACAAAATGTAAGTTGGGAACTGGATTTTTTGCTAGTTCTGCCTCAATTATTTGTTGGCTTTCATCAGGTCTTGTCAATACCCAGACTTCATGATGTCTGGCAACTTCTCTGGCTAAATTCCAACCTACACCACGTTCTGAACCTTTACCTGGTTCACAAGAATAAGCCGATAAAAGAACTTTCATAGTTAAGTTGTTTTAAGAGTTTTAAGTACTTTTGCTATCTAAAAAGATTGTTTTTTCATAAATGCTTGCAATTTGTGAAGCAGTTTCGTTCCACGTAAACATTTTGGCTCTGGTTAATCCCCACTCTATCATTTGCTGACGACATGAAATATCTTGTTGAAGACGCAAAATACTTGCAGTTATGGTTTTGACATCAGTAGGATTAACTGAAATTGCTGTATCCCCAACTACTTCTGGTAATGAGGAGGCATTCGATGTAATGACAGGTGTTCCACAAGCCATTGCTTCTAAAATAGTTAAACCAAAACCTTCATAAAGAGACGGTGCTAAGAGTACATCAGCAGCATTATAAAAGCGAATTAAAGCCTCGCGCTCAGGTTTTCCGAGAAAAGTTATATGTTTATCTAAAGCGCGATCGCGTATAAACTGTTTTTGTTCTATCGTAAAGTCATCGCCAATTTTCCATAAACGAACGGGTAAGCCTTTTTCTGCGATCGCTTCTACTACTTTTAAAACAGTAATGATGTTTTTACGTTGATGGGTTGAACCAACATTTAAGATACAAATTTCTGCTGGAGAACTAATATATTGCTGTCGCCATTGTTTTACTGTTTCAGGAGCTAGTTGACGAAATTGTGAATCAACACCATTAGGAACTACGGTTACTTTTTCAGGCTTTATTTTTAAATAATTAGTAATATCTTGAGCAGTATTAGTTGAAACGGCAATAGTATGATCGGCAACGGTAATTCCCTTGACTGAATATTCCCAAGTAGCCAGACTAAATGCTGGAAAACGAGACTGATTTTTTAAGATTTCTGGATATACATATTGTACTAAATCATGGCAAGTAATAATTACTGGTTTATCCAATTTTTTTAACCAGTAAGCAACATGACCGTTAGTATGATCGATAATGTGAAAAACATCAGCTTCTAGTTTACTGACTTGACGAGGATGATTGAAAAAACGCTCGTAATATTTGCGTAAAGGATTACCAGAATGCCATAAGTTTTCTAAATCTTTGCTCCAAGGTTTAGGAGCAACTTCAATTATTTCCCATTCAGGACGAAGAGCTTGTAATTCTGAAACTAAATTATCTGCATAGACATCCATACTATAAGCTACTTTAGGTTCTCGCCGTACAATTGCAATTTTCATTAATTGTCTCCATAGTATTTTAAATGATTAGATTTATATATATTGAGAAAAAACTTTATTTCTTAACAAAATTGCAATTACAAGCCAACTAACTATAAAATTAGATATTGAATAAAATAACATTGAATTAATCGAGACGCTTTGTTGGAGTTGAGGAATAAGTTTATTTAACACAAGTTCTATGGCACTTTTAATTACAGGATGAATTAGATAAATACCAAAAGAACACAATCCTAAGTTGTTAATAATAGGATAAGCTTTTACATACTTAGAAATCGCTATACCTAAAAGTAATAAACAATAGGCGATCGCTATTTCGCTAATAGCTTCAGGTAAAAATTTATTGCCCACAATATTGACCAAAAGAAATAAAAATAGCAGTACCAGTATGACTGATTTTCGATAGAGAGTGACATTATGATTTTCTTTTAACCATTGATTAATTAATAAAGCAAGTAAAAAATAGGGTAAACATCTAATTAGCCAAGCTAGATTAACTAAGATGATTCTAGCGAGTTCGTAACGCCAATTATTTGCCTGAAATTGATTGAGCAGTTCAGGAAAAGCTGTATAAGAACCTAGATTAAAAGAGTTATTAGATGACAATAATAATTGATAGATAAAAACACTAATTGAAAAGCCGAGCAATAGCCAAAACTTTGATTTGTTTAACTTGGTTAAATAATTAGTCAAACACAACCATAAATATCCTACAACTAAAAGAGGAATAAAGTATAAGTGATAGGATGCTCCGCCAAAAAAAAGAATAGCTACAGGATCAGCTAATAATTGTTTAATTTCAATCGAACTATTAGTTAGTAAAAATATAATTGATTTAAGTATAAGATAAAAAGCAGTCCATAGTAAATATGGAAATAGTATTCGTTTAAACTTTTTTTGCCAAAAACTTCCAGAAATCTTTAAAGGTAATTTTTTAGTTGCAAAATAAAATGATGCTGCTAGAAAGAAAGGAACGGCAAAATAAAATAAATAGCGAAATTGAATGGCATTGTCACTAATAGGAAGACCCCAAGTTTCATCTCCTGAATGAACTAAAATCACAGCAAAAGCTGCCAAGCCTCGACAGAGATCAATGCCTGTTAATCTGGCTGGTTGACGCATAAATTAATTGGAATTAAGAATTATTTTTTCCCATAAATCGATTAATCTTTGAGCGATTCGTTCGTGAGAATAGTATTGATTGACCCTTTCAATACCATAGTTACTCATTTCTCGTAACCAAGAGCGATCGCCAATAGCTCGCTGTAAAATGGCTGCCAAAGCAGTAGCATCTTCTTCGGGAAATATTAAATTAGGATTAGCAATTACATGAGGAATTTCCCCGCAACTAGAGCCAATAACAGGAATTCCCATTGCCATCGCTTCAATAATTACATGACCGAATTGTTCCTTCCAAGTATCGATATTACGGGAAGGCAGTACTAAAACGTCAAATTGACCTAGTTCTCTTGGAGCTTCTTCATGGCGAACTGCGCCTTTCCAAGTTACTATTTCACTAATTTGTTGCCGTTCTGCTTCTTGTTTTAGATCGGCTTCGCTTCTACCAGAACCACAAATAGTAACTCGACAACTCAAACCTTGTTGATGCAATTGACTAAGGGCAGCCAACAAAATATCAATTCCTTTTTCAGGAACTAATCTACCAAGAAAACCGATATTTAATTTATTCTGGTTATTATTGACAATTTGGGGAGTAAATAACTGAGTGTCCACTCCCATTTGAGGCATTATCTCAATTTGCCCTTGATAACGCCAATTTCGCATTACTATTGCACCATCTTGGTTTCCTGCCAGATAAAGATTAGTTGTACCCATAACCAGATCACGTATCCATTGACGGGGTAAAGGTAAAGAGCGTTGTTGATTCTCCCAACCAAATACGACTAAAGGTTTGTTGTATAGTTTGGCAAACATTGCTACTTCTAAAGCAGATAAAGAAAATATCTCTTCTTCAACTTGAATTAAATCTGGTTTAAAATCATTAATTACTTGCCAAATCTGCCAAGGATTGTATAAATGCGCCCCAACTCTACCCGTAGACCAAACTGGTGCTGAATAAAGACGAATTTCAGGATAAGGATTTTCTAATGGTAAATAACGATTCCATTCCAAAGCCTTCCAATTACTCGGAGCAAGCAAAGCTAGTTCTACCTCTCCTGTATCAGCGATCGCTTTAAGTTTTCCCTGATTTACTCCTACTACGTAGGCATGACTAACAATTAGAACTCGCAATTTAGGCTTCGAGAGACTTGAATTATTCATATATGTCGATTATTAGCAACTTAATTAAATTAATTTGTTTGTTGCAAACGGGGATATATTTTGGGCTTCTGTTTTAATCTTTGTTCGTGCCAAGCTAGTCCTAGCAACAAAGCAATCGAAACCATATAGCCTGGTTCTTCCATTTGAGTAAAAATGAATCCCAAAACTAAGATTGACAGTAAGGTTACTTTTAAAGAACTATCCAAACCAAAATTTTGCCAAACTAAATAAGCTAAATATAAATATGTTCCCAAACCAAATAAACCCAAATCTCCCCAAATTCCTGCCCAACCAAAAACAGGGCTAAAAATACTTGAGCCACTAGTAAGCCAATAACTACCTACAAATTTCATGGCATCTGTCCCCATGGAGGTGTAGGTGGCACCAAAACGACTTAGTATAGACCAATAATCGACGAGAAACCATGCGCCCAAGCGACTTACCGTATGACCAGGACCTAAACCAACAAACCAATTAATTGGGGACTGAAAGTCATCTATAATAGCGCGCACAGCATAAAATTTAGCATACCAAGCTTCGCCATCTGTTTCGTATAGTTCTGGTCTTGCCCAAGCTGTATAGGAGCTAAAACCTTCTATGTTTTGAATGCACCAGAAAAATACTAAGCCGAAAATAAGTATACCGATCATCAACCTAATAGTCTTGCTCAGATCTTGAGAATTAAGCAAAATCAACATTATCCAGGCAACTACATAAGCCAAGATAAGTTGCTTAGAATCAGAAAATAGAAGCTGCCAAAATGCTGCGCTTAAGGCTACTAAACGAATCCAAAATGGAATTTTTTTATCATTAAAAAAGTATAAAGCAAATGCTAAAGATACAGAAGCAGAGATATAGTTGCCCGCTCCCGAAACAAAAAATACGCCACCGCAACCATCCGTGCCGTTAAAGCCTTCAGCATAAAGTTTCTCTGCGTCAATTAGAGGTTTTTGCACGGCAGCAAGTATAAAATTAATCAGAGCAGACCATATTAACCACCTTTTGAGTTTTAAACAGGATTCAGCCGACATAGGAATACTAACAATCGCAGTTAAGAAGATTATTGGTTCTCCTAGCATCATGAAACTAATGACCGCATTAATAAAACCAGCTTCATTCGATAATGCACTCGCCACAATTACGGTGAAAAATAAAAATAGTCCTGATAAAAGAGAGTAAGTCAATCTAATTTGTTTAACATCTTTCGTCGGCGCAGTTGCTAAGATAATCCAAAAAACCAAGGGAATCACTACAAAGTGAGCGTGACTAGCAATTGAAGGAATACCCAAGGTAGAACAGATAATTCGCGAATAAAAAACTAGAGCAAAAGCGAAAATAATTAAATTGGTACTATTAGTCCAGGTTATATTGTTTTTCCTCTTAGTTAGGCTTAATTGTGGATTATTTGAGTTCATTAATTTATCTGTTTAAATAAAATAAATAATTAGCTTTTTTTTGCTCTTACCTTCAATTTCAATTTACTAGTTGACGAAATTTGGTCACAGTCCAATCAATTAATTTAGGACGTTGATGTGGTGCGTATAACCAAGCGATCGCAGGTTTGGCTAAAGATAAAGGCATCCAGCCAACCCAAATAAACCACAGACTATAAACTAATCGTTTTGGCACATTAAAATCAGAATACTTCCAGAGACTACGGATTCCTTGATAAATTAGTTTGGTAGAGCGATCGCTCTCGACTGGATGAGCTTGACCATTAAGTCTTAGAGAGATGATTCGCGACCAAAGACGACCAATTGCACGTTGTTCTAAATCTGGAGCCATTTTATAACCAAATTCTGCTGCTTTATTGCTTAATAAGGCAAAATTTTGGAGGTCATGACGAACAAATCGTTTAAAGCGATCGCCTGTTACGGTAGCTAATGCCCATTGATTGCTATCGTGGACTCGATACACCCCCCAGGGGCAACGCATCTTAAATTGAGCGAAAACAGATAATTGAAAAAAAAGA
>CAYMWC010000200.1:0-11018 GCA_964393695.1 uncultured Pleurocapsa sp. | reverse complement strand
AATAGGAAATAGGAAATAGGAAATAGGAAATAGGAAATAGGAAATAGGAAATAGGGAGTTAAATCGATAGATTAAAGCTAAAAACTAAAAACTAAAAACTAAAAACTACGAACCATCTAATTAACAATTGCAACAATCAAACTAGCAACGAAAAAAAGAAGGACAAGTCAGAAACCTAATCTGTACTTTATCCTTCTCAATTTTATCTGGTTATCGCTACACTTCGTAGGTTGCTTTCCCAGAGAATTTAATAGTAGCTGGTTGAGGATTTTGACCAATACCACGGTCTTTTTTACCGTGGTATTCACGACCCTCGTTTACTTTTTCGGGGAATACACCATCTGCGGGGTGCAGATATTGAATTTCACCGCTGGGAAAAACGCGATATATTTTGTAATCTTGAATTCTAGGTTTAAATTTAGTACGTAACTGTGCGCCTAATGCCAAACACTGTTCTTTGCGAGCTAAATAAAGCAGATTTTCTCCTTCATTCATAATCGCTGCACCGCCAGTCGGCATTTCAAACACCTGTTCTTTGCTGCTTGTCCAAGTAATAGCGTACTTTTCTTCTACTTCTGCTTTGGTTAACAAGCCACCTGTACTGCCACCAAATTTTGGTGTTTTACCAGAAAGCTTAATTTCTTCTGCCATGTTATAAAAATCCTCAATTAAAGGTATTTACGGCATCGTATCATTGAGTTCAGGACAATATTGAGAGTATGTCAAAAACTGTAACAGTTTTTAGTTCTTTGTCTTTTTGTTACTTTTTTTTCTTGTTGTTCCAGACTTGATAGTAGCAGATGCTGACTTTGCTGGTTGTTTGTTTGCCTTGATGGGAATAGTGAAATGGAATTTACTACCTCGATCTTTGCCTGGTGATTCTGCCCAGATTTTACCTCCCCAGTTTTTGACGATCTGCCGACAGATAGCCAAACCCAAGCCTGTCCCCCCAGCACTACGTCTTAATGCTCCTTCTTCTTGATAAAAACGATCAAAGACAGTTTCTAAGCTACCTGTTTCAATACCTCTACCTGTGTCGGAAACCGTAACTTCGATAGTGTTACCGCCATTGGTCTTGACAGCGATCGCAATTTCGCCGTCAGCCTGGGTAAATTTGCAAGCATTGTCTAAAAGTTTGGCTAATACTTCTACTAACCATTCACCATCGATCTGCACCAGGGGTAAATCTTCAGGGGTAGTTAAATTTTTGATTTCAGGTAGTTTTTCTCCAGGGTTGCGTGCCGTCACATTACTGATGGCGAGATCGATACATTCACTGATTGATAATATTTCTAAGTTACACTCAACACCTCCACCTTCTAAACGGGAAAGAGTCAAGAAATCCTGTACCAAATTACGCATCCTTTCCGCATCATTTAAGGCGGTATCTAACATCACCTGACTCATTTCAGGGGGCATATCAGGTTCACTAGCTAAACTTTCTAAACATACTTGAATAGTAGAAAGAGGGGTGCGTAGTTCATGTCCGACAATTGCCACTAAGTTAGAACGGGTACGGTCTAAGGCTTCTAGTTGTTCGTTGAGATCTTCTAAATCCGCATAGGCTTGCGCTTGGATTAAAGCTACTCCAACCTGATTGGCGATCGCATCTACGAGAGCTATGTCATCGGCTTTCCAGGCAATGGGTACGGCTTCGCAGTGATGTAATTCCATTACTCCTAGTAGTTTGCCATGATAAAAAATTGGCACTAGTAGCCAAGAAGAAATAGCATAATTTTGAATCAGATTTTGAAAGAATTCTCCTGTACCTTTTTCCCAGGCTAATTGGTTAACTCTTTCGTCTTCTTGGGTATTATCGACGCTAATGGTTTCAGTCGAGGCGATCGCTTCTTCAAATAGAGGGTTGTTAGCTAACTGCCATTTTTGACCTTTAACTGATTTGATTCCTGGACTAGTAAACTCGCGGTCAATCGTGGCGGTAGGATCATTTTCGCGACAACGATAAATAATACAGCGACACACTCCTAACCCTTCTCCTAGTTTTTTTACTGCTACCTGTAAGATTTGTTTCGTATTCAGCGATCGCCTGACTGCATCCGTAACAGAATTTAACAGTTTTTCTTTTTGTTGTTTCGCAGCTAAAGTTTTGTTGGCTTTTAATAATTTATATTGGCCAGCTTGTAGATAAGTAACTAATCTCTGCACAAAAGGATCGGGATTAGTGAGAGGAGAATCTCTCTGGACTGTTTTCTTAACTTTTGTGGAAGTCAGTAAATATAATTGATTAGCTTGATTGATTTTGCTCTCTAGTTCTGGACGATAAATAACAATGCGATCGAGAAGAATTTTGGCTGCTTGAATAGTTACACTCCGATCAAATGTCCAAATTCCTTCAAAGCGACGATTGGTATCCATCACCGTCCCCTGAGTACTTTCTGTTGGGGGCAGAATTTTCTCACGGCAGATCAAACAACTAGCATATTGTTGACCAATAATTACTAAATGCCATTCTTGAGCCAGAGCATCAGTAGATTCAAAAGCGATCGTCTCATAATCTTGAAAACCATTACTAAAATCTGTTTCTGGGGCAGCCAAAACATATACCTGCTTGGTTTTATAAGAAATGCGCTTGTAGCGATGAGCTTCCTGACGATAAAAACGCTCCCGTTGAAAACTGGCAATTACCAAAGGTGTATCTGAATCATTTAATACTAAATCTTCCATCGCGTGAGATAACGCTGTGAGAGAAGACTTAAAGTACATTTGTGGTCGACATTCTAAACAATTATCCAACAGTTGCTGCACCACAGAAGTAGAAATGCTCATCTATTACAGTTTTTTTAGTAAGAACCATCCCAGTCGGGATTAGATTATCGTTGCTGAACTTAAATATATCTACATCCTACAAAAAACTTGTAACCTTGCTGCGATCAATAATTATAATTTGCAACAATTGCCACAATTTAGCCGCGGCTAGAATAGACTGTGAACTGACATATTTACTGATAAATGGTTTCATTAGCAATATGCTCGCTCATTTTCGACCAATTTTAACAACAATTAGCACAACTATTTTTTTAGCATTCACCCTGCCAGCTAAAGCTTTACAAGTTCAAGTATCCCCTCAAACTCCCCAACAAGGAGATACTATTTCTGTGGTTGTTACTACCGATACTCCTGATTCACCTCCCACCGTTACTGTAGATCAAAAAAATTATCCTGTTTTTGAGCAAAATGGTAAATATCGCGCCTTAATCCCAACTTCTCCTTTAAACGAACCTGGTGAAATGACTGCTACCATTCAAGGAGATGGTCAAACTAGCAATATCGGTATTTGGCTTAAAAGTCGTGCTTTTCCTATTCAGCGTATTACTCTCACTGGTTCAGCTTCTAGACCTGCAACTCAAACCGAATTAGACGCAGTAGCAGCATTTAAAAAATTAGTTACCCCACAAAAATTTTGGGCAGGTTCTTTTATACGCCCCAATGCTGCTCGAGTTTCTACAGGATTTGGTGTACGTCGTTATTATAATGGCGTGTTTGCTGATGATTATTATCACAAAGGAGTAGACTATGCTGGTGCGACTGGCTCACCAGTAGTTGCCCCCGCAACTGGACAAGTTCGATTAGTAGGCAGAGAAAGTGAGGGTTTTCATGTTCATGGCAATGTTGTCGGCATTGATCACGGACAAGGGGTATTAAGCATTTTTATGCATTTACAGGATATTAATGTTGTTGAAGGAACAATGGTTAAAGCAGGTCGACAAATTGGTACAGTCGGTGCAACAGGGGCTTCTACAGGGCCTCATTTACATTGGGGTTTATATGTTAACGAAGTGTCGGTAGATCCTGTTCCTTGGCGTTTTAATGCCATTGAATGAACTGGCAATTGTTAAAAGCGCGTTTTTGAGGCTGAGATCTTTTTTTTTAAGAATAAAAATCAAGATAGTGCGGAAAATTGGCTATATTTGAATTGATTTATGATTACTTGGTTTACTTATGGGCATTAATTTGATTGTTGAACAAGCTTTGCAAGATGGCTATCTTACCCCCACTATGGAAGCAGAAGTTGGAAGGATATGTGATACGGCATCAGAATTATCCGTAGAGGAATACATGGCTTTAGATCAGCTAATGGGGGCATTACTGACTGGCGAAGTAGTTGCTGTACCTCGCAAACAGTTTATTAATGTGATGGAAGAATTGGTTTTGAGTGAAGCCATTACTCGTGTTGCCGAGATTGAACAAACCAGTGACAATTCTCTAGATGTCGGCGATATTGCTGCCTATGCCTTAAATCGTCTACCTCCACTCTATGCAACTACCGAGGAAGGAGCAAATTATCAACGTCAAAGAGCCAGAGAGGAATTGCAGAATTTGATTCAAACTCAGGTAACTGAAGCGATCGCTCGTTATCTGGATCGACCAGCATTTTTCCCTGAAAGACAAGCTATTAGTTCTAAAAATACTTCTAATGTCGCCAACCAACTTAGCAGCCTACTCAGTGATTATGCTCCTAACTATGAAGTGAGCGAGTAGAGAAAAAGCTAAAAAGGAACTTTTCTGATTTAGTTGCAGTCTATTGAGGGCATACAAAAAATCCTATACTGAGGTTAATTAAGTTCATGAGTCTATCTCTTCCTGTATCTTGGTCACAAGCCACGGTAAGTAGAACTAAAAGCTTCGTGTCTCCTGAAAAACTCTCTAATTACGATCTTATTGTCTATTGTCAAGCAGATGCCCAACCTGACAAAGCAGCATTTGCGGAATTGTTGCGGAGATATCAGTCTCATTTGAATCGTCTTTTTTATCATTTAGCCCCAGACTGGGAAGAAAGAGCCGATTTAACCCAAGAAGTATGGATTCGAGTGTATCGCCATCTCCATCGTCTGCAAGATCCGACTAAGTTTCGTGGTTGGCTTAGTCGTATTGCTACCAATCTTTTTTATGATGAATTACGTAAACGCAAACGGGTAAACCAACCAATATCTCTGGATGCACCACTCTATGTAGATGATGGGGAAATGAGTTGGGAATTGCCTGATGATGCTCCTAGCCCTAGTGATGATTTGGCAACCAGAGAATTTTATGAGCATTTACAAGTAGCGATCGCTGATTTGCCCGAAACTTTTCGTACCACTATTGTCCTGAGAGAAATTGAGGGATTGGCTTACGAAGAAATTGCTGAAATCACAGGGGTGTCTTTAGGTACTGTTAAATCTCGTATTGCTAGAGCTAGATTAAAACTTCAGTCAGTATTGCAAAATTATCTTGATGAGGAGTAAATTGGTATAAGAACTGATCTCAATTTAATAAATTCAAACTTGAGCAATATCTAATTAGAATTGGTTGCTGTTATCTCTATCTTGCTAATTATTTTCGTGATTCTTTTATAAAATTGTGGTGATGCCAGAATGACATCTAAATTTGATGACTGCAAGCAAAATCAAGCAGCTAAAATCGAAAATTCTGAAACAGCAGATTTAACACCAGATTGTTTTGAATTGCTCAGTGCTTACATTGATGGCGAATTGTCTCCCTCAGAAAAGCATCAGGTACAAACTTGGCTCGATCAAGACCCCAAAATTAAACATCTTTACACTAAGTTATTGGTTCTACAGGGTCAAATGCAACATTCTGTAGCACCGCCTAGTCAGCAGTCCGTAACCGAAATTACGACGGGAGTCTTTCAGTCAATAGAGCGTCGTCGTCGGCGTTGTCAATTAATTTGGGGTAGTGGTGCGATCGCTGCTTCGGCTTTGGCTATTATTTCAGGTATGATTCCAGGCACTAGTCCTTTTGGTCTAAAGATGGCAAAAAACCCAACTCCTGCTACTTTTCCAGCAGTCATGTTGGCAGTAGCAGTTAATACACCAGCAATTGACTTACCGCTAGCTATCAACGGCAATACAATAGAAGCTCCTAAAACTATTAGAAATTAATTAGTATTTAATTAATTTCCCCCTAGATAAACTAGATGCTGGTAGTTGCAACTGTGGCTCAAAAACAATCTCGTGGTCATTGTTCATGATCGAAGAATAGTGGCGATCGCCATCTCTACCAACAAAATAAGTTGTTTTACCGCTGCTAGCTTGGAAAATACTTGCACCAAAAATAGCTTGAGCAGGAATTAACAGAAGATCATCATTCAATTTTGCTTGACGGTGATAATAAAAGTTATTGCCTAGCTGACAGACATTGATGTAATAATTTTCTGTTTCAAAACTATATATTTCTTGGTAAGCAACGTTAATTTTCTGGCACTCTAAAGTTTTATCAGCTAACAATTGAGCACTTAGCAATTGATTTTTTATTGAATAATTATTATTGACATTAGGTTTCAGGCGATTTACTTGAGCAGTAAACATAGAATTTGGTTGACCTAAAAAAAAGCCAAGAAATACTATAAATATTAGTTTGAGGTTGAACCAATTAATCATGACATAGTAAATAATCTTGTCAATAAGATATTTTTTGAAAATATAAATAATTAACTATTTAAACGCATCTTAGCTTAAGTATTAGCTAGTAAAATCAAAAATTTTTATTACTTACTAGTTATTAGCTTTGAAGCTTTCGGTAATTAGTAAATTACAAAAATCAAAGGTTCAAATATATTTTATTAAAATCAGAATAACTGTCTCAAAACTTAAAAGAGCGCGAAGTAATTAATCTATATTTTCTTATCTTAAATTTAAAGAGTAAAGAGTTAGACAATGTCAAAAATTCTTTTTTTCTTTATATTTACTTAACATTTAATATAAAAAATTACTATAGCAATCTTAAATTAGTTGTGAAAAACTTCTATTGCCTGTTGTTTTTTGCCTCTGATCTCCCTTCATTAATTAATTTACAACTCCAATAGGATTGCTATAGTGTGAACCTCAACAGGTAAAATTAAAAATATTGCTTTAGAAAATTTAGTCAATGGCTTTTTTACCTCGGCACAGACCCAAAAAGTTAGCTCTAGGCCCACTAGAAAGGGAAATATTAGAAATAGTTTGGAAGTTGAAAGTGGTGACTGTGAAGAATGTTCATGATTATCTACTTCAAGATCCTAATCGAGAACTAGCATATACATCAGTAACTACAGTATTACGGCGTTTAACTCAAAAAGGTTGGTTAAAATGTAGCAAGAAAGGAAGAGCTTTCTCTTGGCAAGCTTTGATTTCGCAAGAACAAGCACAGGCACTTCTGTCCTATGAAAAATTAAACGGTTTTTTGGCTATCAGTAATCCTGATGTAGTAGCTTCTTTTGCCGATAGCTTAGATGCTGCTAGTTTAGAACAAATAGAAGCGATCGCTGCTCGCCTTGAGCAAGTTCGTCGTCAGCGAGAGGAACAATAGTAATGCATTTATTAACAATTTTAATTGTCATCACCATCGCCTGGATTATACGCCATGGGGAAATTTCTAAATCCTTACCCTGGTCAAAGCGTTGGCAGACAACTTTATTTTTATTTTTGTTCCCTGCCTTATTGCTGTTAATTACTGCCTTGACGATTCTGTATATGGGTTGTCACGGTCTTATGTTAGGAGTGGAAGCTGGCTCTTTAGGCTGTGCTGTTGCTGCTAGTCTGCTCTTATTCGCCTGGAGTTTTTTAATAAAATTAGCTTATCAGGGTTACTGCTCAATCCAAAAACTGAGTACTTATCAGCAGATACTCATTGGAGAAAAACCAGCTAAAATTATTGACACCGAGTTACCCTACAGCGCACAAATTGGCTTTTGGAATTCTCAATTAGTCGTTAGTCGCGGTTTACTTGCTATTTTAGACACAGAGCATTTAAGTGCAGTTTTAGCTCACGAACAAGCACACGTTGATTACCGTGATACCTTTTGGTTTTTCTGGTTAGGTTGGATTCGGTCTTTTACTTTTTGGTTACCTCGGACAGAACAATTGTGGCAAGAACTTTTGTTACTGAGGGAATTACGAGCAGATCGCCAGGCTGCCTCAGAAGTTGACTTTTTACTACTGGCAGAGTCGCTTTTAACCTTTGCCCAAGCTCCCCTGGAGACTAATTCAAGTTTATGCGCTAATTTCAATCATTCCGTTCTTGGCGATCGCCTGAATGAAAGAATTGACTTTTTATTAGAGACAAGCGAACCTGTGGCTGTCAACAAATGGCAGGACTGGAGTTGGTTATGTTTGTTGTTTTTACCCCTGTTAACCATTCCCTTGCATTATTAACTTATTGATTAATGTTCTCCATCCAGGTGGCGATCGTCTCGACATATTGTTCGACTTGATGACGTTGGAGCGCAAGCTGGTAAGCTTTTTCGGCTCTGGCTTCTGCCTCTTGAGGATTATTTAACAAATGGGCGATCGCTTCTCAATCAAAGTTTGATTAATAATATTGGTATATAGGTTTAACCAGCCACAAATTTTTGTAATCGTTTCATACCTTCCTTGATAGTGTCCATGTCAGTAGCATAGGAGAAACGTACACAATTATCCATCCCAAAGGCAATCCCAGGAATAGCAGCTACTTGTTGCGAGTCTAGTAACTGGTTACAAAAGTCGAGGGAGGTTTTACCTGTGGGAGAAATATCGACAAAGAGATAGAAAGCACCATAGGGTTTAGGACAACTTAATTTCGGTATAGCATTAATTGCCTCATACATATAAGCCCGCCGTTGGGCAAAAGCCTGCACCATTTCCTGCACACAATCTTGAGAAGATTCCAAAGCTGCGATCGCGCCATACTGGGCAAAGGTGCAAACATTAGAGGTACTATGACTTTGAATTTTCGCCATTGCTTGCAAAATGGGCAAGGGGGCTGCTGCATAACCGACTCGCCACCCAGTCATGGAATGACTTTTAGCAAAACCACTACTAACAATGGTACGTTCAAAAATTGCTTCATCGACTGCACCTATACTTAGGTGTTGGGCATCATCGTAGAGAATTTTCTCATAGATTTCGTCAGAGACTACTAGGATATCTCGTTCAACAATTACTTTGGCTAAGGCGCGTGCTTCATCGGGACTATAAACTGTACCTGTCGGGTTAGAAGGAGAATTAAAAACAAATAACTTGGTCTTGGGGTTAATTGCTTGCTCTAGTTGCTGAGGCGTAATCTTATAATCATTTTCTGCTAGAGTATCTACAATCACAGGTGTTCCTTCCGCTAGCTTCACCATCTCTGGATAGCTCAACCAGTAAGGCGCAGGAATTATCACTTCATCTCCTGGTTCAATTAAAGCCAGCATTAAATTAAACAAAGAGAACTTACCGCCATTAGTGACAATAATATTCTCTGTCTGATAGTTAAGATTATTATCCGTTTGCAGTTTTCTGGCGATCGCGCTTCTGAGTTTTAGCTCTCCTACCGCAGCCCCATAGCGAGTTTTTCCTTCATCCAGGGCAGTTTTAGCAGCTTCACAAATATGCTTGGGAGTCGGAAAATCTGGTTCACCAGCACTAAAGCTACAGACATCAATTCCTTCCGCTTTCATTACTTTAGCTTTGGCTGCGATCTCCAAGGTAATAGAAGGAGATACTTGATTTACTCTTGCTGCTAGTTTCATACCCAAGATATTCTGTTTCGCGCCCAGTAGATTAAGTTAAATTATATTGTCACCAAGACTCTTAATGTTAATCGAAATGCTGGCATTTTTCTTGACATTTTTGCAATTGTCAACAACTGATAACTGACTATTGCTCATTGATAACTGATTATATAATTTTGTTTAATTTTAGAAATTAAGTAACCATCAGGCAGAAAAATTAACAACGTAGGTAAATTAGATATCCAAGTAATGCCAGAAAGAAAACGGATTGGTATTTTAACTAGCGGTGGTGACTGTGCAGGTTTGAATGCAGTAATTCGGGCGGTAACTCGCTGTGCAGTTGATGTTTATGGTTGGGAAGTATTGGGAATTTGCAAAGCAACTCATGGTTTAATGAATCGTCCACCTGAAGCGATCCCTCTAGATATTACGAACGTCGATCGCTTGTTAACTATGGGAGGCACAATTTTAGGGACGACTAATAAAGGAGATCCTTTCGCCTTCCCAATGTCTGACGGTACATTAGTAGATCGCGCTTCAGAAATTATTGAAGGGTATCAGCAATTAGACTTAGATGCCCTGATTGGTATTGGTGGAGATGGCAGTTTGGCTATTTTGCGGAAACTGGCACAACAGGGGGGAATTAATTTAATTGGAATTCCGAAAACTATTGATAATGATGTCGGAATTACTGAACGTTCAATTGGTTTTGATACGGCGGTTAATATTGCGACAGAAGCCCTAGATCGCTTGCATTTTACGGCTGCTAGTCATAGTCGAGTGATGATTGTAGAGGTTATGGGACGAGATGCAGGACATATTGCTTTGAATGCAGGAATTGCTGGTGGTGCTAATATTATTATGATTCCTGAAATTCCCTATAAACTTGAGAATATTTGTCAGCATATTAAAAAAAGACAAGCCAGAGGACAAGATTATTCGATCGCTGTCGTCTCCGAAGCCGTCTGTACTGAGTCTGGGAAGGTAATCGAACAAGGTCATTTTGCCGATTGTCGTTTGGGTGGTATTGGTCAGTATTTAGCCGAACAAATTACCGAAAAAAGTGGTGCAGAAACGCGAGTTACTGTTTTAGGGCATACTCAGCGTGGAGGTATTTCTTCGCCCTTAGATCGGATTCTGGCTTCTGCTTTTGGAGTCGCAGCAGTGGATTTAATTGCCCAAGAAAAATACGATCGCATGGTTGCTTGGCAGGATCGACAAGTTACTAGTATCCCGATTGCCGAAGCAATTAAGAACTATCGGGCAGTAGATCCAGAAGATACTTTAGTTAAAACTGCTAGGGGTTTGGGAATCTGTTTGGGGGATTAATTATCCCAATTCTGAAGATAGTTCATAGCTAATTCCGCAGGAGTATCATTTTTGAGGGTAATCTTGTGATTAAATGTTGGATATAAATTTTCCAGGATCGAAATATCTTCAAAAATCAAGCGATCGCGAAATAGATTTGCCATTTGGGGCAATCTAATCAACCTGAGTTCGGGATAAAAAAAGGGACAGGTAGTAAGCTAAAAATAACAACTTT
>CAYMWC010000199.1:0-11036 GCA_964393695.1 uncultured Pleurocapsa sp. | reverse complement strand
AAGTGCTAGATAATTTTGGCACTGAATATGTAATTAATTTTGCTTAGGTACTTACTTAAGCTAATCAATGTGAATCAAATCAAGAATAAAGCTATTTCTTTACTAGACTATGAACAATAGTAAATAGTAATTGAAAAATTACAAGGAAGTTTGATCGCTATTATTTGTCTGGATATTGTAAATAGTGCGATCGCTCTTCTCTATGTGCAAGATTATTTAACTTCAGATCACTGACTTATATTTGAATTTAACCATACACTATTTGATGAAAACGAGAATAAATTAAAACAACATCTGTAGTTATGAGTGATTTTGGATTTATATACTTTATTTATGATTTTCAGACTAAACAGACTAAAATCGGTAAAACTTCTAAACATCCTGCTTATCGTTTGAAAGAATTGCAAACAGGAAATAGCACTAAGTTAGAATTGCTTCACTTTTATGAAAGTAATCAAATGTCTGAAGAAGAATCAAGTTTACATAATAAATATGGACAATATAGAGCTTTAGGAGAATGGTTTGAGTTACCTTTACCTATTTTGTTAGAAATTACACATTCAGTACCAGATAAGCAAAACAGTTCTTTGGTTATAACCGAAAATAATTCTATAAGTTATCAACCTCAACCTTCTAATAAATTTGCTCATTTGCCTCAAGAAGTACAAAATATAATTTTACAAAATGCCCCTAGTACTACTAATGTTCAAGTAAAAGGAAATAGTAAAGGAAAAAGATACAAATGCTATGATTCGCATGGTAGATGTATCGGCAGAATAAAAGGTAGTCAAGGTTCTATGTATTGGCAACCTGATGTCGGACAATACGATAAACATCATTCTCAAAAAATTGATCCTTTAGATGTTGCTAAGGGTATTGGTATTTCAGTAATTAAATCGTTCTTATAAAAAAATTAAAAATAATTCAATAGGTATTAAATAAAATGTTTTTTGAAATCGCTAAATTTGCAATGGACGTTACAGGATTAAGTACTCAACAAAAAGTTGCTGAATGGGCAAGAGCAAATAGAACCAATCCGTTTAATATGGAATCCAAAAATTATCAACGTTGCTTATGGGATTTAAAACTAGGGGGTAAATATCACGAACTTGAGTATGAAGAAGATGGAAGTCCTAAATATCAATAAATAAATGCAATATTGTTAATTTTAATTTTTATTTCTTTAAAAAAAATGAATACAGTTTATAGTGTTTACGATCTTCACATTCTTACAACAGCTATCAATAATCATTTAGATCATGCTTTACCTTCAGATGCAAACAAAGCATTATATTTCATATTGAAACAAAATGACAATCTTGTCTGGAATATAGCAACATCAATTTATAGTCAAAGTGGCTATCAAGTTGATTTTTCTTTGGTACGCGATCTTGCTAATGCTCGAATTGAATCTTTAAAAATACTTGGTCTTGAACAACTTGAGGCAGAAGTAAAAAGGAAAGCTGAAGAAGAAGCCAAAAAACTTGAAGAAGCTCGTTTGAAAGCAGAGCAAGAGGCTCGTCAGAAAGCTGAAGAAGCTAGAAAAAAATTAGCAGAAGAGGAAAAACTAAGACAAGAAGCAATCCTCAAAGCAAAAGCAGAAGGTGTTTATTGGCAAAATCTAAAAGCTGGTTTTTTTAATTACGAGGAAAATGAAAATAAATTTTCATCAGAAGTATTTTATAAATTAAAAGAAATAATAATTGAACAACTTGAAGTAGAATCGGATCGCGTGACTCTAGATAGCAACGTTACAGAAGATTTAGGGGCAGATGAACTTGATGTTACTGAACTTATAATGGCAATAGAAGAAGAATTTTATATTCTATTAAACGACCAGGAATTTGCTCCTCCTAAATCTTCTTTTTGGGGTAGTTCAGACGATAGACCGCGATACGTTGCTCATTATTCCATAGAAGATCTGCTGAATGCTGTTATTTCTCAGATATAGCTAGTAGGTTGGATTAAGCGGTAGCGCAACCCAATATCAAGTATGAATTTGAGCGTTGGATTACCATTAGGGAAGCAAGTTGCGTTTTTCGCCCCAGCGTACAAAAAAAGATTTGTCAGTCAACCAGTTCTGAAACTTTTCCCAGACAACACTCAAAAAATCTCTGCTTTTGACTCTGTCGAAAATTTCATAAAAATTATGTCTGGACAAATGACGATAAAATGTATAATTAAAGTGTAGTTAAAAATCGACAAAAAAATATGGTTCTCAGTAGCGAAATATTAAATCCGCTAATCATTAGACAGCAACTTCATCTGTCTCAAGAGCGCATGAGTCATTTACTACACATTAGTTCCAAGACTTTATGGCGGTGGGAAAATACCAATGCGTCTCCCAGCAATAAAGCTAAGGCACATTTAGCTAAACTCAAACAAATCGCTTCTTTAGCTGAGAAAGTATATACCGTTGAAGGAGTAGAAGAATTTCTTTTTACTCCTCTCGAAGAATTCGGAGGACATACAGCCTATGATATTCTCTCTCTGGGAGAATACGACCGAGTAATCGCTGCTTTAGCTGCTGACTATGAAGGATTAGGTTATTAACAAATGCTGCAAAATTTGATTGAACCCTGGTCGGGAAAAGCTTATCGGCATCTTCCCGATGGGAATTATAATGTTTATGATTTTAGTTACACAGGATTGGCAGCAAACAACCGTTGGAATATCCAAGGTGAACAAACTCTCTATCTAGCAGGTGGTATAGATGTAGCAGCAGGAGAATGGTCGCGCCATTTGCAATTTAATCGTTCTCAACAACTTGCAGCTAAAAGTAAACGCAGAAAGGTTTATCAGGCAACAGTCAAACTAAACCATACTCTTAATTTATGCAGTCACCTTTGTTGGCAAGAACTATCTTTGAAAGATGCTCCTAATTGTTTTCTTGATCAAAAAATAGCCAGAGCTACTGCTCAGTTTATTCGACAAACAACAATAGTAGAAGCAATTTTTGTACCATCAATGGCATTTCTCGACCAAATGGATAAGTGGGTGTTAGTGCTTTTTCTCGAAAAATTGTCAATAGATAAACCTTTAGAATTTCTGCCAAAAGTTAAAGATTATGGCTATTTTCATGTAGAAAATGGCTAGAATTTATCAGCTTAACATTATTAGCGATCGCTAAATTTTTGACTTTTGACTGACCTATAGCAGTACTAATTACTTATAAACCAGTAAGGTAAATTGAAAACAGCTACCTGCTTGGGGAGAGCTTTCAACCCAAATTTGACCGTAGTGAGCGCAGACAATTTGATGACACGTAGCTAATCCTAACCCGTAACCTTCTTGATCGCGATCGCGCTGAAGGCGAAAACTATCTTCAAAAATCCGCTCTCTTTTCTCTGGTGGAATTCCTGGCCCTGTATCGCAAATACTCACCTGAATTTTTTGATTAGTACGATGCAAAATAGACAGGGAAATTTCGCCCTTTTTAGGAGTATATTTGATCGCGTTATCTAGTAAATTGCTAATTAACTGACGAATCAATTCTTTATCTGCATAGACTTTAGGGATATCCTGAGGAATATCTTCCTTTAAAGTCATCGACTTTTGCTCTAACCGCGAATCAAACTGAGCAATTACCTCAAGACACAACGACTGTAAATTTAAAGGCTTTGGTTTGACCTGTAACTTAGCATTGATACTCTGAGAATTTTGTAGCAAATCACCAATCATGCGATCCATAATTCCAAACTGGCTTTTTGCTTGTCTAAACAGTTTTTGCTTAAGAATTTGCCGTTTAGCTGCTTCTAGCTGCTCATTTTGCTCCGATAATTCAATGGTTTCCATCGCCATAGATGCTGCGGTTAGAGGTGTACGCAAATCGTGGGCAAGCATAGCCATAATTTGATCTTTAAAACGCAGTTGGGCTACTAATTCTGCTTTTTCTTGTTTTAAACGGAAAATTTCATCAGTTAGCTTGATTTTATCGGCGTAATTGACGTTAGACTCGGAATTGAGATTTTCGACTGAATTTTTACCATTCGTGCCATTGGCTTTCAATTCTGTTGGCGTTTCTTGCCACCTGGGCCACCATTTTTCCAGTTGCTGAATTATGTTGCTGCCAGCCAGGGTATGTCTCGGCAAAGGGGCTATTTTTACCAGCGCAGGAGTAGCGACTAATTTTAAGTACTCTACTAGATGGGGTTGTTTGTCTATTTCCACCACATCCAATTTGAAAGAGTAATTAGAGCGCAAACTTTGTAGGTAAGCCTGAATTTTTTGTGCTTGCTCCTCCGACGAAGAACGTTTGTCTATAAATAATAGTAGCTGAAGCAACAATCCCTCCGCCCTATTTTCTTTGTAATCGGGATATTGCCTATTAGATTGCAACACTAGAGATGAAAATCCAACAGATTTAACAAAAGCTTTCTTGACTTTTATACATCAAAAAGACAACAGTTATACAAATTATTTTTTGATATTGATCATAGTAGTTACTATAAATCTTCTTCAGCCTGACAGAAACTAGCATTTATTTGACATTCACAGAATAAAAAATAATTCTTTCCGCCAGCTAAACTTTTTCATAATACACTATTAAGATATCATAAAATTTCCCCAGATTGCCTTAGTTCCTGAATTCAGGTCAGAAAAAATTTTTAGAGATATTATTTATTATGGCTCTTGGTTACCTTGCTCTGGTTTTACACGCTCATTTACCTTTTGTCCGACATCCAGAAAGCGACTTTGTTCTAGAAGAAGAATGGTTGTTTGAAGCCATTACGGAAACCTATGTTCCTTTACTTCAAGTATTTGAAAACTTGAAACGGGATGGGGTTGATTTTAAAATGACTATGAGTATGACACCGCCGTTGGTGTCCATGCTGCGAGACGAACTTTTACAAGACCGTTATGATGCTCATCTCGCTCAACTCCAAGAATTAATCAACAAAGAAATCGCTCGCCATCAGCATAATGGTCATATGCTTTATTTGGCGGAATATTATGCTAACTCCTTTAATCAAATTCGACAAACATGGGAAGCCTATGATCGCGATTTAGTCACAGCCTTTAAAAAGTTTCTTGATAGTGGCAACCTAGATATCATTACTTGTGGTGCTACTCACGGCTATCTGCCTTTGATGAAGATGTACCCTCAAGCGGTATGGTCACAAATCAAAGTTGCCTGTGAACACTATGAAGAAAATTTTGGTCGTCCTCCCAAAGGTATTTGGCTACCTGAATGCGCTTACTATGAAGGTGTAGAAAGGATGCTTGCCGATGCTGGTTTGCGTTACTTTTTAACCGATGGACATGGTATTCTCTATGCTCGTCCTCGTCCTCGATATGGCTCTTATGCTCCTATTTTCACTGAGACAGGAGTAGCAGCCTTTGGTCGTGATCATGAATCTTCACAACAGGTTTGGTCTTCTAAGGTAGGCTATCCTGGTGCTGTTGAATACCGCGAATTTTATAAAGATCTGGGTTGGGAAGCTGAATATGAATATATCAAGCCCTATATTATGCCCAACGGTCAACGCAAAAATACAGGGATTAAATATCATAAAATCACGAGTCGCGATGGCGGATTATCAGAAAAAGGTCTGTATGATCCCTATTGGGCAAGAGAAAAGGCTGCCGAACACGCTGGTAACTTTATGTATAATCGGGAGCGACAGATTGAAAACTTAAACGGGATGTTGCAACGTCCACCAATTGTAGTTTCTCCTTATGATGCTGAGTTATTTGGTCACTGGTGGTACGAAGGGCCTCAATTTATTGATTTTCTTTTCCGCAAGAGTTGGTATGACCAGAATACCTACGATATGACTCATTTATCGGAATATTTGCAGCAGCAACCTACTCAACAAGTCTGTCGTCCTTCTCAATCTAGTTGGGGTTATAAAGGATTCCATGAATATTGGCTCAATGATACCAATGCTTGGATTTATCCTCACCTCCATAAAGCAGCAGAAAGAATGATTAAACTAGCAAATCGTGAACCTGCTGATGAATTGGAATGGCGGGCTTTGAATCAGGCTGCCAGGGAATTACTCTTAGCACAGTCTTCTGATTGGGCGTTTATTATGCGCACTGGTACTATGGTTCCTTATGCTATTCGGAGGACGCGATCGCATTTACTCCGCTTTAACAAAATTTATGATGATATTTTGATCGGTAAAGTAGATTCTGGGTGGTTAGAAAAAGTTGAGGCTATTGATAATATTTTCCCCAATATTAATTATCGCACTTACAGAACTATGTAGTTTTCAAAAGCTATTAGCTATACGCCTACGGCGCGCTACGCGACGAGCTATTGGCTTTTAGCCTTTTAGTTATTGCTTATCCCTAACTAAGATGATTGATATCTGGTTAAGGGATATTTTTTTTATTTACAAACTAATTCTTAATCTATTCTCTGTTCCCTACTCTCTGTTTCCTGTTCCCTTTTCGCTTTAGAGGGAGGAGAAAAACTAGCAATTAACAATAGTATAACTCCAATATTAATGGCGACATCAGCTAAATTAAATACAGGGAAATTAATCAGACGAAAATCTAAAAAATCAACAACATAACCAAATAAAAAGCGATCAATTCCATTGCCGATCGCTCCTGCTAAAATAAATCCATATCCTAATTGTTCAATTAAGCTTAGTTTAGGGCTATACAAGACAAACGCAATCAAAACTAAACTAACTATCAAAGAAATCCAACGTAGTATTTCGACCTGTCCGCGAAAAAAGCTAAATGCTGCACCAGTATTGATAACATAGGTAAAATGAAAGATACCTGGCAAGATGGGAAAAGTGTCGCCAATTTCTCCAAAATTTTGCACTACTAGGTATTTAGTCAATTGGTCAACAATAATACCTACAAGAGCAACTAGCCAAAAAATTTGCTTTTTTTTCATTAATTTATTTCTCATAACTTTTAAATATAAATAAAAACAGAACTGAGTTATAATTGTTAAGAAACTTTGAGCTTGACGATACAAAAGTCTATAGACTAAATCATATGTCTCTTCCTATTCGCAACATTGCTATCATTGCCCACGTCGATCACGGTAAAACAACTCTCGTAGACGCATTACTTAAACAATCGGGTATTTTCCGCGAAGGCGAAGACGTACCAGATTGTGTTATGGACTCCAACGACCTCGAAAGAGAACGAGGAATTACTATTCTGTCTAAGAATACAGCAGTTAGCTATCAAGACACTTTAATTAACATTGTTGACACTCCTGGACACGCTGATTTTGGGGGAGAAGTAGAACGAGTCTTGGGTATGGTAGATGGCTGTGTGTTGATCGTTGATGCCAACGAAGGGCCAATGCCTCAAACTCGCTTTGTCTTGAAAAAAGCACTAGAAAAAGGCTTACGTCCAATTGTAGTAGTTAATAAAATCGATCGCCCTCGCGCTCATCCTGATAGGGCAGTCGATAAAGTATTTGACTTGTTTGTGGAGTTGGGTGCGGACGACGACCAATGTGATTTTACTACTCTTTATGCTTCAGGTTTACAAGGCTACGTCAAAGAAAATCTTGAAGAGGAAGGAGTAGATATGAAGCCTCTATTTGAGGCGATTCTTCATCATGTACCACCGCCAGCAGGGGATGCAGATAAGCCCTTGCAATTACAGGTAACTACCCTCGATTATTCTGATTATTTAGGTCGGATTGTCATTGGTAGAATTCATAATGGGGTGTTAAAAGCTGGTCAACAAGCAGCATTAATCAAAGAAGATGGCAGTGTTGTTAAATCTAAAGTCTCTAAGTTAATGGGCTTTCAAGGATTAGCTAGAGTGGAATTAGAAGAAGCTAGTGCAGGTAATATTATTGCTGTTGCTGGCTTTGCCGATGCCAATATTGGGGAAACCATTACTGGTCCTAATGAAACTCAAGCACTGCCTTTAATTAAGGTGGACGAGCCAACTTTACAAATGACCTTTTCTGTTAATAATTCTCCCTTTGCAGGACAAGAAGGAGATTTTGTAACTTCCAGGCAAATACGCGATCGCTTGATGCGAGAATTAGAAACTAATGTTGCCCTACGAGTAGAAGAAGGAGAATCTGCCGAACAATTCTTGGTCTCAGGACGTGGTGAGTTGCATTTAGGGATTCTAATTGAAACTATGCGACGAGAAGGCTACGAATTTCAGGTATCCCAACCCCAAGTGATTTATCGCGAGATCAATGGTAAACCTTGTGAGCCTTATGAATACCTCGTTTTAGATGTTCCTGAAGCTGCTGTGGGTAGCTGTATCGAACGTTTGGGAAAGCGTAAAGGCGAAATGAACGATATGCAGAACAACAACGGACGTACTCAATTAGAGTTTGTCATTCCTGCTAGAGGTTTAATTGGTTTCCGTGGTGAATTTGTGCGTATTACTCGCGGTGAAGGGATTATGAATCATAGTTTCTTGGAGTATCGTGATTTTTCTGGAGAACTAGAAACTCGTTACAACGGCGTAATTATTGCCTTTGAAGAAGGTGTAGCAACTTTCTATGCTCTCAAAAATGCTGAAGATCGAGGTACATTCTTTATTACTCCTGGGACAAAGGTTTATAAAGGTATGATTGTGGGCGAACATAATCGTCCTCAAGATCTTGACTTAAATGTCTGTAAGGCAAAACAATTAACTAACCATCGCGCAGCCAGTGGTGATGAATTAGTACAGTTACAAGCCCCAACGGAAATGAGCTTGGAAAGAGCTTTAGAGTATATTGGTTCTGATGAATTAGTAGAAGTAACACCTGAGTCTATCCGTTTACGCAAGCTAAAAACGAAGAAGCTAGCAAAAAGGTAAACTACATCTAGTGGTCTGTCAAAATTAAATTGATGGGTTGAGATAAGTTATTAAGTTATTAGTTTTTAGTTCTTTAAGCCGACCATTTTAATTGGTCGGTTTATTTTTGCTTAAGTCTATTAGTATTTAACTGATGACTTTAAATAATCGTTTTTAGTCAGATGATAAAAAGCTATTAGCTGATAGCTACGAACAGTATTATTAGCAATTTCATACATTAGATCATCAACGCTCAATATGCTTAACTTTACTAAACCTTTTTATCCCTTGTTGCTTTCGGCAGTAAAAGGCGATCCTGAGACTGCCCATCGTCAGATGGTCAAGACGTTAAATAATCTAGAGGTAAATCGTTATTCTACCTGGGGAAGTTTAGCGATCAAGCAGTTGGAAAAATCTTTTTGTGTCGCCGATACTCGTCTAGAACAAACCCTTTGGGGATTGAATTTTAGTAACCCTTTGGGTTTAGCTGCGGGATTTGATAAAGATGGGACAGCAGCAGGAATGTGGAGTAGTTTGGGCTTTGGTTTGGCGGAATTGGGTGCAGTTACTCTCCACGCTCAATCAGGAAATCCTCGCCCCCGTATGTTTCGTTTACCTGAAGATAAGGCAGCCCTCAACCGCATGGGTGCAAATAATCTTGGGGCAGCAGTCATGGCAGACACTTTAGCTCAAACGTGGAAACGACAACCCCGTAAAATTCCCATTGGCATTAATTTATGTAAATCAAAAATAGCTCCTTTAGAAGAGGCAGCAACAGATTATGTGGGTAGTTTTAAATACTTACAGGCTGTGGCAGATTACTTTGTCGTTAATGTCAGTTCACCTAATACTCCAGGTTTGCGATCGCTCCAGTCTGGAGAACAACTAGAACCAATCTTGTCTAGTCTACAGGCAGTAAATACCCAATCTAAACCTATACTTATTAAAATTGCTCCTGATCTCGAATGGCAAGATATTAAGAATATTTTAAACTTAACAACTAGCTATAATCTTGCTGGTGTAATTGCCACTAATACCACAATTCGCCGTGATGGTCTAAAAACGAGAATTTTATCAGAGACAGGTAATAGTATTGAAGAAGAGGCAGGAGGAATTAGCGGTTTACCAGTTAAGGAGCGTGCTACTGAGGTTATTCGATTTATTTATCAGGAAACTAACGGTAAATTGCCAATTATTGGTGTAGGTGGTATTTTTACTACGGACGATGCTTGGGAAAAGATTATAGCTGGAGCAAGTTTGTTACAAGTTTATACTGCTTGGATTTATCAAGGCCCTTGGATGGTTAAGGAGGTGCTATCAGGATTATTGGCTAGATTGGATGAGAAAGGGTTAACTAATCTTAGTGAGGCAATAGGCTTGGAACATCGGTAATGAGGAAATTACACAATCAAGGTGGGAAAAGTTTAATCTCGCGCAAAGACACAAAGACGCTAAGAAAACACAAAGATTTTTATAGGAAGTAATCGAATAGCTCAAAACCTATTATCGGGCATAATAAATAGTAAGAGTTGGTCATTTACAATGCGTAACAGCTTATGGTGCGACTACAATCATCTTCAACGCCAGAAATCATTTATCCCGATCGTGACGGACAGCCGATGTCAGATAATACCAAGCAGTTTCGTTGGATCGTAACTATTAAAGAAAATCTAGAGTGGTTATTTGCTGACGATCCAAATATATTCGTGGCTGGAGATTTATTGTGGTATCCCGTTGAAGGAGATAATAAGACTCGCGTTGCTCCAGATGCCTTGGTAGTCTTTGGTAGACCGAAAGGCGATAGAGGTTCATATAAGCAGTGGGAGGAAGATAACATAGCACCACAAGTAGTATTTGAAATTCTTTCCCCTGGAAACACCAAGGCTGAAATGAATCGAAAGCTGTTATTTTATGACCGCTTTGGTGTAGAAGAGTATTATTTATACGATCCCGATCTCAACGATCTGAATGGTTGGGTACGAAATGAAGGTTTTTTGGACATAATTGAGCCGATTCACCAGTGGATTAGTCCCAGATTGAAGATTCGATTTGAAGTTACAGAAACCGAGTTACAGATTTATCGCCCAGACGGGAAAAATTTTTTAACCTATACAGCGATCGCGCAAAAAGCCGAGGAATCAGAACAAAGAGCGGAATTAGCCGAGCAAAAGGCAGCCAAACTAGCCGAAAAATTGCGGGAGATGGGGATAGATCCAGAGCAAGTAATCAGTAATCAGTAATCAGTAATCAGTCATCAGTCATCAGTCATCAGTCATCAGTCATCAGTCATCAGTCATCAGTCA
>CAYMWC010000198.1:0-11067 GCA_964393695.1 uncultured Pleurocapsa sp. | reverse complement strand
AGGCAAAGTTTTAGCTATTTAATGGTTGGTTTATTTAAGCCGAAGTGTACTAGCTCCTTCTATACAGGTGCTAGCCTAATTGCCAGAAGTTAATGTTTTTTAAATAACTCTTTAAATTGTGATTACTTGCAGTTTAAATCCCTATATCTCAATCAACGATTAACCATCAAAAAACCAAGGGTTTGGACTGTATCTCAATAAAATGAGAACTGCTATATTCATTCGTCAGCTTGCATATCTATGTCTAATAATTGTTTTTTAGAAGTCTTTAATTGTCGCCATAATTTTTTAATGCGCTTATAAGCTTCCGCAGAAGGTACTTTACCATTGGTTTCTAAGGCACAGATATAGGAAACCTGCTGGGCAAACTCTTGTAAATTGGCATTGAAAGCTAAATTTTGAGGAGAAAAATCACCGTGGTAATTAGCTCGCGGATATAAAAAATTATCCTTATTATTGTTGGATTCTTGATTCATATTTTATTGGCTATTGAACAATAGGCAGTGAGCAATTATCAATAGTCCTTTCGCTTTTTAAAGCAAGGATTGATAATTAAAACAATAAAATAATATTAACTAACATTTAGCAAAAATATAATGTATGGCAATTTTAAAACTCATGAGGTTAACTTAAATCAACAATTAACGAAAACAAAGGTATTAGCCAGTACCTCACTTAAATGAGAAACGCGAGATAGTTCCTTTCTTCACCTAATTTCTGTTACGATCGCGATTAGGATCGATTTTTCATAAAAGCTGTTTTATAAAAAGTTTAAATTTCTCTTGTCTAAGCTAGATTCTGCTATTCGATATATACCCAAACTGGAGCAATTACCTTTAATTCTTGCTGGCCCTATTTTGCGTCATACTCAGGCAGATGAAGTAACTGTTTGGCTAGCTTTGCAAAAACCTGGAATAATAGCACTCAATATATATGCAACTGAAGCTGGTAGAGGTTCTATTTTAGGCAAAATGCTTTTAACAGGTGAACGACAGACGGTTTCTCTAGGCAAGAATTTACACATCGTAGCTGTAACAGCAACACCTATAGGCAATAATTTCCTACAACCAGAACAAATCTATGCCTACGATCTAGATATATTTTACGAAAACCGACAGATTAGTTTAACTAAAGCAATTCAGGCTAACAACCTAGTTGTTCCCCAGAAAAATTATCCTCACCAAACTTCTAGCCAAGAGGAAGCAACATCGCCACCAGAAATAGAGTTCAACACCCTCAGTTATTTTCCCCATCAGTTACCGACTTTTACTTTACCACCAACAGATCTAAACCAGTTAAAAATCGTTCATGGTTCTTGTCGTAAACCTCATGGTAGTGGCAGGGATGGTTTATCTTGTTTAGATAATTTAATTCAAGATGCAGCATCTTTAGCTCATCAAAGACCCCATCAACTATTTCTCACAGGAGATCAGATCTATGGTGATGATGTTGCCGAAGCCCTATTGTGGTTAGCACAAGGAGTAAATCAGCTATTGTTTGGTTGGTCAGAAACTCTACCCTGTCAACAGGGAACAATTACCAGTGATGAACTGACTCCAGGCAGACGCACCGAATTTGCTCGTATCGAAGGGGGCATGACGGCAATGCTACACGGGAAAGCAGACAAAGCCAAAAGTCATTTGTTTAGCTTTGGAGAATATGCTGCTGTTTATTTATTAAGCTGGTCTCCCGTGTTCATACCCACTAATTTTTTTGTAGATCATAATTGGTTCAAAAATCCTCAGCAGTCAAAAACTTGGGGACAAGAAATTCAGGAGATAGCCAACTTTTTTCAAGACTTAACTGCCGTAAGAAGAGCGTTAGCCAATGTACCTGTATATACCATCTGCGATGACCATGATATTAGTGATGATTGGTATCTTAACCGCGAATGGTGCGATCGCGTTTTGGGTAAGCCTTTAGGAAAAAGAATTATTCAAAATGGTTTACTAGCCTATGCTATCTTCCAAGCTTGGGGC
This sequence comes from uncultured Pleurocapsa sp., assembly GCA_964393695.1. Taxonomy (GTDB): domain Bacteria; phylum Cyanobacteriota; class Cyanobacteriia; order Cyanobacteriales; family Xenococcaceae; genus Waterburya. The sequence continues at coordinate 9,088 of CAYMWC010000198.1, read as the reverse complement.
AATACTCCACAGCGTTTTGCACCAGGGACAGGGGGAGACAAATTACTACAATTGGCTTCTCGTTGGCTGCAATCACAGGGAGAAGATCTAACTGCCAAAGCAAAATGCGATCGCTATTTAGGAATTCCCAACAATAATCCCACCACAGGTTTACCTCAACTACAATCAGATCAAGATGTGATGATCTTGGCGCGAGAGCCAGAGTCGATTCCTTGGTATTACACAGTTTATGGTAGTAAACATGAAGTAATTGTGCTTGATACTCGCACTTGGCGTGGTTATCCCCCCGAAAGAGATAAAAAAATTGAACCGCCAATGTTATTATCTCCCTCTGCTTTTCAACAGCAATTAAAAACCCCACTAAAAAATAAACCTGCTGATATTGAAGCAACTATTGTAGTGCTACCAACTAACCTAGTTACCTTGGGCATTATTGATCGTATTCAGCAATATGAGTTAAAGCGTCATCGAGTTTTTAGCAGTGATGTCGGAGATTCTTGGAATTTTCACCAAGAGGCGTTTGTAACCCTATTACATCATCTCTGTCAGCAACGAGAACAAGTAATTATTCTTTCAGGAGATATTCACTACAGCTGTGCAGTCCGTCTAGTACATTGGGAGCAAAATTCTGCTCAAAGCTCAACCATAGTTCAGCTAACTTCCAGTGCGATTAAAAACTCAGAACTAGCAACTCGAATCATTCATACCAAGCTTAAATCATTGCTACGAGAAACAACTGAACGCTGGATAGGATGGCATAATTCCCCCAACGCAATCAAACTACCTCAGTCTCGATGGTGGGAAATAAGACGCTCAAAACAGCAATATCCGCTGCCAGATTGGCAATATCATATTGAATGGTGTAAACGACAACCTGCTCAATCTTTACCTTGGAAAATACCGCCGAGAATAACTGGGCAAAAATTGAGTATCTGGCGTAAATTAATTAAGCTTCTTGTTGCTTGGGTGTGGCGTAATCGTTGGCTACAAGAAGGTTCAGAGGTAGTTGGGAAAAATAATCTCAGTGTGGTTAAGTTAAATTGGTCACGAACTAAAACTGTGATCCAAGAAACCCATTGGTATCCCCCTTGGAATGACACAGGTATGGTTAAAAGCCGTTACGAAATTATTTTAAAATCCCTTCGTGATTAGCTATAGATATAAGCCAATCATGAAGAGGTAATTATCAATTATCAATTATTTGATTTAGTCGTCTACCACTTTTAGGTGGCATTGGTAGATGATGACTAGTATGAAAATCTTGCTGTACTTTATAGGTAAGACGGGGTGAAATTTGACGAACTATTTGAGTTAACAAGCGATCGCCTGTAGTTTGAATCAGAGAAGATGATAATTTATGAATAAACTGGGGAAATTCTACTTCAACCGCTAAATTTAATATCCAATCAACCTTGGTAATACATTGGGGAATAGTTTGTCTTTTAGCAAAGAAGCCGTTTTTTACTGTTTCTGGAGTATCTAAATTTATCTGAGTTAATTCCATAGATGCCCGATAATTTACCTCATATCCTGAAGGTTGATAATTAGGAACAGGAATAGTATGCATCTGATAAACTCTAGCTACAGGTGGCATTAAAACTACACCAATTTTTGGCTCGACTTCGTAACCAAAAGAGCCATATTTACCAACAGTCAAAACATAACCATTGTCTCCTAACGGTTCAACTTTCATTGGTTGAGCGCAACGGCAAAACCAACCCTCATGGGCATTTAGATATTCAGCTACTGTATCTGCGTCGCTATACATTTCCATTTGTCCAGTAAAGTTAACTTCAAAGACAAAGGTTTTTTGCTGTTCAACAGATTGAGTATAAGTAAGCTGCATAGAATCAGGTGTAGAAATTTCTAAAAATGTATTTTCTGAATGATTGATATATTTAGACTGCATATAATTTTTAAAGTACCGCTTTAGAACTTCTCCCTACTGTTAAGATAATTACAATAAAGGTGTTAATTATTAGCAAAACACTTTTTTTCTAACATAGGTGTGATTCAGATTTCTATGCGAATATTAGTTGCAGGAGCTACAGGACAAACTGGCAGACAAATAGTGAGACAGCTAGTTGAAAAAAACATTTCTGTCAAAGCATTAGTCAGAAACCGCGAGTCAGCTCAAGCTATACTCCCTAGTACAGCAGAATTAGTAGTAGGAGATGTCTTAAAACCAGCTACCCTAGAAACTGCTCTTGTTGATTGTAGCGTTTTGATTTGCGCTACTGGTGCTACCCCTAGTTTAGATCCTACTACCCCCTATAAGATTGATTATCAAGGTACTAAAAATTTAGTAGACGCAGCTAAAGCTAAAGGTATAGAACATTTTGTTTTGGTTTCCTCTCTTTGTGTCTCCAAGTTTTTTCATCCTCTAAATTTATTTTGGCTGGTCTTATATTGGAAAAAACAAGCAGAAGCTTACCTACAAGCTAGCGGTCTAACCTACACTATTGTTAGACCAGGAGGACTAAAAAATGACGATAATTCTGAGTCTGTTGTAATGTCTAAGGCAGATACTTTGTTTGAAGGTAGTATTCCTCGTCCTAAAGTTGCTCAGGTATGTATCGAGTCACTGTTTCAGCCAGCAGCAAAATCGAAAATTGTTGAGATAGTCACTAATCCAGAAGCCGAAAGCAAAACCTGGGAACAACTATTTAGTCAAGTTGCCTAATTTTTCCTGACTCATTATTATTAAAATTCAATTATTTAATCAATTATTTGCTCAATAGATAATGGATAATTGAAAATTGATAATTAATTTGGTTCAAGACTTCTAATACAAATGCAACAAATTAATAAAGCTAGTAAGTTTTTCTATTTTGGTTGTCTTCTCCTAATCTTGTTGCATCTAGGAAGATATATTAGTAAACTACAAACTCACTTCTATATTCAAAGTTCATGGGAATTCTTAGCCAAACTCGCAACTCCTTGGGACAATCAACAATCAAATCCATCTTCAACTATTAATGCTATTCCTAGTCTTGAACGTACCTGGCCTTTAGTCATGGAAGGTGGTGATCCTTATATTAGAGCTTTGATGCGAACTATTACTGCCAGCGAAGCTAATGTTATACGCCCATATAACGTGATCTATGGTGGTCAATATACCGAGGATCTCCGTCAGCATCCTCAAGTTTGTGTACCAATTGTAGCTGGGCCAAATGTTGGGCAATGCAGTACTGCTGCTGGACGTTATCAAATGCTTGATTTTACTTGGGATAGCCAAGCGGAAAGATATCACCCTGATCCTTCTGGGTTTTGGTGGTGGAAAAGCTATAGTTTTGAAGCAGAATATCAAGATGCCGTAGTTCATGATTGGTTAAGCGACTCTAGTGCTTGGGGAACAAGTATTCCACAACTATTACGCCAGGGAGAAATAAACCAAGTTTTAAAATTACTTTCTGGTACTTGGACAAGTTTAGGGTACGGAATTGAAACTAACTCTATGAGTGGTTATTTACCTCAGATTTATCAAAATATGCTCCAAGAAGAACTAAGTTAACTATATTTAGGTTTTGCGATAAGGATGATGACAACATCCAAAAAATAAATTTTATTCTGGAACAATTTTTACCTTCACAATCTAACGATATTACTTCTGCTTAACTCAAATTCATGCCAATAACCCTTTTGAGGCCAACCATTCCTGATTGTACAAACGAGACTGATAACGTGCGCCACCATCACACAGAACTGTAACGATTGTATGACCAGGGCCCATTTGTTTTGCCAAAGCAACTGCTGCTCCGACGTTAATCCCCACCGATCCACCCATAAATAAACCATCTTGATGGAGTAATTGATAAATCACCCGAATACATTCGCGATCGCTAATTTGAATTGCATCATCTATTGGCGCACCTTCCATATTGCCTGTAATACGGCTATTACCTATGCCTTCGGTTATTGAACTGCCTTCAGGTTTGATTTTCCCTGTTTTAACGTAGCTATACAGACCACTGCCCATTGGATCAGCAACTACACAACGAATATCAGGATTCTTTTCCTTAAAGAACATCGATACCCCTGCATAAGTTCCTCCTGTACCCGTAGATGCTACCCAAGCATCTACTTGACTATCGGTTTGTGACCAAATTTCTGCTGCTGTAGTTTCATAATGTGCCTGACGGTTAGCAAGATTTTCAAATTGATTTGCCCAAATCGCATTATCCATTTCTGCTGCTATGCGCCCAGATAACTTGACATAGTTATTAGGATTTTTGTAAGGTACGGCAGGGACAAGACGGACTTCTGCCCCCAAAGTTCTTAAGGCATCAATTTTTTCTTGAGATTGAGTTTCGGGAATAATAACTAGACATTTATAGCCTTTGGCATTGCAGATATGCGCTAGACCAATGCCTGTATTACCAGCTGTTCCTTCAACTACTGTACCGCCAGGTTTTAAGAGTCCTTTTTTTTCAGCATCTTCGATAATATACAGGGCTGCACGATCTTTAACAGAACCACCAGGGTTGAGGAATTCAGCCTTACCGAGGATTTCACAGCCTGTCTCATCGCTAAAACTATTGATACGAATTAAAGGCGTATTTCCTACTGTCTCCACAAAACCGTTTTTAATATCCATCATCTATAAAAATAAATCTAATCGACTCTCTAGTCTTTAGATTACCTGAATTTCGGTTCTGGTTGATTGTCAATTGTCAGTTGCTGATTGTTAATTGTTAACTGTTGATTGATCCCTCTGCTTTCTGTTCACTGTTCACTAGTCACTGTTTCATCATTTCCTTCAGCTATTAACTTAGGTTTGACATAAAGATTTTCTAGTAAGACTCCCATTCCCGCTATCCAAGGAGGAACAATCAAAGCACCGATGATTCCCAATACTTGTGTACCACCTAATACTGCTAATAACTGGTAAAGGGGGGAAACCTTGACTGAACTACCAACTAATAGCGGATCTAGCACGTAAGTTTCTAAGTTCTGCACAATTATAAATAAGAGCAAAACCCAAACAAAAGTAAGCTCTCCCTGGGAAATAGCAACAATTAAGGCGGGAATTGCCCCAAAACGGGCCCAAAAAAAGGAATTAGGTTAGTAAATCCAGCAATTACTCCTAAACCCAAAGCTAACTCTGATAAACCCAAAAATCTGAGAGTAATACTAATGACTATGCCTAAAATGCCCGAAACCAGAATTCTGCCCTGGATATAACCACCCATTCTTGTGCCGACTGGTTCAATTTGTGCTGCTAAACGCTGATTCCAAGGCTCAGGAAAGAGATTAATAATATCTTCTAACAGTTGTCTCGAAGCCGACAGCATATACGCTGAAAGCAATAGGGCTAACAAAATACTAAAAACACCGCCAATAATACCTCTAGTCAGGCTATAGGAGCGAACCACTAACTGTTGACTGGAATTAATTACCCATGAGGTTAATCCTTGTACATCTAACAGTTGATTAATGATATCAGGTGCGCCCGTTTCACTCATGCCGAAACGCAGAATTAAATCTGATAAAAGTAATTGCAATGTTTCTAAGTAATCAGGTAATTTGCCAATTAAGATTTGAATTTGTTGAGCAACAGTAGGTCCGATAATTAAACCAAAACCTGTTAAAGTAGCAATCAAACCTGCATAAACGCTCAAAACAGCTAACAAACGTGGAATTCCGAGTTTTTGGGTGGCATTAACGGCGGGAGCTAAGGTAGCAGAGATGACCACAGCAATCATTAGCACCAGAATGAGACTTCTTAACTGCCAGAGTAAAATTAACAACAAAGGCAATATTAGCAGCAAAACAATATTAGTCAGAGAAAGAGTCAGCCGTTGATTAGTCATTTAATAAAAGCTGTTAGCTATAAGCTATTAGCTGTTAGATTAGATCAGATTTTTTAGATCAGTATGTCTTAGATACTGTTTGTAAATAAAATTTTAAGTGATTTGTTGTTGTTGATTTTGAGCTAATCGCTTTAAATCAAATGAGCGATCGCCATTTGAATGCAGTATAGTTACTCTCACCTAAAGCGATGAGGCAAAGCCAACCCTACGCGATTACCCCAAGGGTACGCTTCGCGAACAAGCTTCGCTGGCGCATACGCGATCGCTTTTCTCTCTGGTTTAAACCTAAACTAAGGATAATTCGATTTTTTCTCCTGATTGAGGCTCAATAGCTCTAGTGGTAAGGTTGTTATCTTGCAAAAGCCGATTAAATTCTTCCACCGTACCATCTGCCTTTAAAACCGACATCAGCAAACCTTGAAAATCAATATCTCCTCCAGCCGCAGTGGCAATAATTACTTGCGGTTTTAACCATTTACACACCTGCAAAGCTGTTTCTTGTCCTTTGATTACTGCTCCCACTAAAGGTAACTTAAGATTGATAATTGGCGTAACAATTACATCAATTGGTGTTGCTTGTTTGAGTGAATCTGAATGATACCCATGGGGTTCATAATAAATATTTTTCCCAGATTCTAAGCCTTTGATGATGTAACCATTTTCGACCAAAGTAGGGCCAATAGGCGAACCAGGAACAGCTTGAATTTCTACCTGTTCTCCCAGCTTGAAACTTTCTTGATGCTCCAGAGTAGTAACAGTAGTATATCCTAATTCTTTGACCACTTTAGCAGCGTTGGGAGATGCTACGACGGGAATATCTTTATTTAACTCTTTAAGAGTTGGTCGATGAGCATGATCTTCTAAGCCTTGAGATAAAAGAATCAAGTCAATATTTTCAGGAATGGGCTGAGGATTATTTTTTTTTCCCCGAAATAGCCAGGTTAAACTACCAAAAGTTAAATCTCCGATTAACCAAGGATCGAGCAAAATACGTTTGCCATCAATTTCTATAAGCCAGGAATTGCTATCTAAATAAGTAAGATTCATAACTGCCGTTTACTATACACTTACTTATTATTGTAAATATTTATTAACCAATTAGGTTGCCAACCAGTGTTCTGACTTCTGATTTCTAACTTTTGACTGCTTGCTCATCATCTACTCAAAATTTAGCTAATTAATGCTAAAAACCCTGTATATTAGGCGAGAGGATTTTTATTTTTCCAAGTTTAGCGTAAGATATTCTAGGTATTGGAAAATGTCGATATCTAGCTACCTTAGAAAAGCTATCTATTCAAGTTAAGCAATAGCCTAAAACTTTTTTTAACGAAAAGTTAAAATAGTAATAACTCTTATTTACTAAGATTGAGTTCAATATGGATAAAAAATCAATAGATCGAGCAACAAATAAATTTAAATTTCAGAGCAAGTAGATTTTATGATTTACGATCAACAGACTGCTGGTCAGACTGAGACAGTTTTGCAAGCCGAGAATGTGAATGTTTATTACGGTAATTTTCTGGCTGTCAAAGGTATTTACCTAAATATTCCCAAAAATCGAGTTACTGCTTTTATTGGTCCTTCTGGCTGTGGTAAGAGTACTCTGTTACGCTGTTACAATCGCCTCAATGATTTGATTCCTATTTTCCGTTTGGAAGGACTAATTACATATCACAATCAAAACTTGTATGGTAAGGATATCGATCCTGTACAGGTACGACGTAAAGTTGGCATGGTTTTCCAAAGACCCAATCCTTTCCCTAAGTCTATTTACGAAAACATTGCTTTTGGAGCGAGAATTAACGGTTATAAAGGAGATATGGATGAGCTTGTAGAGCGATCGCTCACAAGTGCAGCCCTTTGGGATGAAGTGAAAGATAAGCTCAAGCAAAGTGGTTTGGCTCTTAGCGGTGGACAACAACAAAGATTGTGTATTGCTAGAACTATTGCTCTACAACCTGATATAGTCCTGATGGATGAACCTTGTTCAGCTTTAGATCCCATTTCAACTCTCAAGGTTGAAGAATTAATTCATCAACTCAAAACCAAATATACAATTGTGATTGTCACCCACAATATGCAACAGGCTTCAAGAGTCGCAGATTATACTGGATTTTTTAATGTGACTGAAGTTGAAGGAGGAAATCGCCAAGGTTATTTAGGAGAATTTGCACCGACAGAAGAAATTTTCCAAAACCCCAAAGAGGAAGCAACTCAGCAATATGTCAGTGGTCGCTTTGGTTAATATACAACCGTAACTTATCCAGGATCATTAAGCTTGTGTCAATTTCTTGATAGGATAAGTTGAACCTGGGATCGTTTACATAAAATTTATGTTTTCTAAAAAATACTTATCTCGCATACTAGCTTTAGTGCTAGTAGTTGCTATTAGCTTAATGGGTTGTGGTGCTAATCCTTCGGGATTATCTGGAAACTACAGTCAAGATACCATAGCAATCTTGGAAAATTTACGGACAGCAATTGATTTACCTGATGATGCTACTAATAAAAAAGAAGTAGTTACCCTAGCACGTCGCCAAATTAGCGATTATGCTTCTCGTTATCGTCGTAATTCCCAAACTGCTGGTTTACGTTCTTTTACTACTATGCAAACTGCATTGAACGCGATCGCTGGTTATTATAGCTCTTACGGCAACCGTCCTCTACCAGAAAAGCTAAAATCCCGTTTGAATCAAGAATTTAGACAAGTAGAAATTTCCTTGAAACGAGGCGTATAAACCTCACAAAAAAAAGTTTTTATCCTCCTAAATATTATATTTGGGAGGATTTTTTCATGATTTATTATTAATTATTGCTGGAGGTTAATTTTATTTAACTTGTGGGGGGTTTGGGGGGCTATAAGTTCCACGCCATATCGCAGCGCGTTCCCTAGGTCTTAAAAAGACGCGGGGTCGCTGCTCAATCTTTGATTTGGCGTTGGGACGGGGCGTATAAATGCCTGGGGTTTCCCCAGGCAACAGCCCCTCATCCATGGACACCCCAAGCCAAGCAAGAGGCTCGATGCCTCGCAGATTGGCAATTAAATAAAGTTTCTAACAAATGTATAAAATCTGTTAGAATGTGATTATGGAAAGTAAAACTTACACATATCGCATTCATCCAGATATCGACCAAGAAGCTAAGATGCTTGATTGGCTCGAACAATGTCGCCGTGTCTATAATTACGCACTGCGACAAAGAAAAGACTGGATAAATAGTAGAATGATATTTGCAGAAGACTTGAATATCTTGGGTTTGAGTCGAGGGATGCTTGC
>CAYMWC010000197.1:0-11096 GCA_964393695.1 uncultured Pleurocapsa sp. | reverse complement strand
AGTAATAAGTAATAAGTAATGAGTAATAAGTAATAAGTAATGAGTAATGAGTAATAAGTAATGAGTAATGAGTAATAAGTAATGAGTAATAAGTAATGAGTAATAAGTAATGAGTAATGAGTAGTTGTACTACTAAAAACTAGAAACTAGAAACTAGAAACTACAAGCTATTATCAGTAACTAATAACTAATAACTAATGACTAATAACTAACTATCACCCATCAATTAATATTTAGCAGACTAGTAATTTATTTGGTCGAGCAAGATCGTGAAACTATGAATGATTTTTTAAATCAAGAGCAATTTTCTGAAAAAATACAGACTTTTAACAGTAATGAATCAATTCTGCTCAACGATCCCCAGACAGTTTGGCTAATTGAATCTGGTTCTGTCTCATTATTTTCCGTAACAGTTCAAGACGACATAACAGAGGAAAATCGCCATTATCTTTTTAGTTGTGAATCTGGAGAAGCTCTTTTTAGTACTATTGCTCATCCTAATGCGATTGACTATCAAATCTTGGCAATTCCTATGGGGGAAGTGACTTTAATAAAACTAGACCGCGAATTACTAGAACAATTACTGACTAATCAAGACTTTAATTTGCCAGGTTTAATCGATGGCTGGTTAAAGCATTTTGATACCAACCTATTTGGTTCTCTAGTTCCTCCTATTCAAGTAAAAGCAGCAGGACAAGAAAGCTTTTCTCTCAATAAAGGTCAAACCCTACAACCAATTGCCGATACTGTTGTTTGGCTTCAAGTTCGTGAGGGACTGGTAAGGTTACTAGGAATTAAAGAATTAATTATTACCAAGGAAGTTGAAATTTTACCCATTCCTCATGACCTTTGGCTAGAGGCGACTTACGATACTCAATTAACTACAGAAATTACCAATTCGTTATCAGATGTAGATGCTTTACTAGCAGGGATATCTTTATTCCATCGGCACTTTCTGTTTTGTAATCGACTCATCCAAAAACAAGAGCAAAATGAAGAACTACAAAGACTAGCAAATCTAGATAATCTCAATCAACAGGTAACAGCAGAAGCTTTAGGTGAGTTAGCATCTCCTTTGGTATCTGAGAAAAACGACTTGATCTCAGGTAGTACACCTCTATTAATAGCAGCTGGAGCAGTAGGAAAAGCATTAGAAATGCCCATTAATCCTCCTGCGCAATCAGAGGATCTAGAAAGATTAGAAGATCCTTTACAAGCGGTTGCTAGAGCTTCTCGCTTACGAACTAGACAAGTTTTGTTACGGGATAATTGGTGGCAGCAGGATTGTGGCCCTTTGATTGGCTATATTCATTCAGAATCTAATAAACAACCAGTTGCCTTGCTGCCCAAAAATTCTCATAGCTATGAACTTTACGATCCTGATACTCACACTCGCATTTTAATTGACGGCGATCGCGCCAAGCAAATCGAACCAGTTGCTCATATGTTTTATCGCTCCTTTGTCGATAAAGCCCTTTCGGTCTTCGATATTCTCAAGTTTGCCTTAAAAGGCAGAGCCAAAGACATCCTGATTATTATCTTGACTAGTATTGCCGTTACTTTACTAGGAATGCTCACTCCTCAAGCTACGGCGATTATGATTGATAGTTCTATTCCCGACAGCGATCACTTTTCTTTAATTCAAATTGGCTTGGGATTGGTCATTGCTGCTTTGGCTACAGCTTTATTTCGTTTAGCTCAGGGATTCGCGCTTTTAAGAATCGAAACTACTTCTGATGCCACAACTCAATCTGCCATGTGGGATCGACTGCTTAATTTACCAGTCTCTTTTTTCCGCCGATATACCACAGGCGATCTTTTGTCTCGCACTAACTCCGTTAGTCAAATCCGACGACAATTGGGCAGTACCATTTTAGTCAAACTAGTTACCAGTATTTTCGCCTTACTTAATTTAGGATTGCTCTTTTTCTATAGTGTACCCCTATCCTTTATTGCTATTGGTACGGCGATTGTGATCATGGCTGTCACTATTGTTTCTGGAGCAATTTTGGTACGTAAAGTTCAACCCTTACTAGAAATCGAAGGTAATATTTTTGGACAAGTTGTGCAGCTAATTAATGGTATATCAAAGCTCAGGGTTTCAGGTGCAGAATCAAGAGCTTTTGCTTTCTGGAGTAAAGACTATAGTCAACAAATTAAACTCGAACTTAGTACTCAACTGATTGAAGATATTGTTGCTATCTTTAATACCGTGATGCCTCTGCTTACTTCTGGTATTCTCTTTTGGTTTACAGTCGATTTACTTACCAAGGCTGAGACGACTGGGAAACCAGGACTCACTATCGGCACTTTTTTGGCTTTTAATAGTGCTTTTGCTACTTTTATTGGTGGGGCAACAGAAGTAAGCAATATAGCTACAGATATCTTACAAATTCTTCCTCAGTGGCAGCGAGCGCAGCCCATTGTCCAAACTTTACCCGAAGTCGAACTCAGCAAAGCAGATCCAGGCAAACTTATCGGCAGAATTACCGTAGAGCGAATATCTTTTCGCTATAGTTCCAGTTCTCCCCTAATTCTAGAGAATGTCAGTATTCAAGCCGAGCCAGGAGATTTTATTGCTTTGGTAGGTGGCTCTGGCAGTGGTAAGTCAACTATTTTCCGTCTCTTACTAGGGTTTGAAACCCCCGAAGACGGCAGTATTTACTATGATGGGCAGGATTTATCAGGACTTGATGTCAGTGCTGTACGGCGACAATTAGGTGTGGTTTTACAGAATGGCGCAATCATGTCTGGTTCAATTTTTGAAAATCTAGCGGGAGGGGGCAGAATTACTCTCGATGAAGCTTGGGAAGCATCTCGCATGGCTGGTTTTGACCATGATATTAATGCTATGCCCATGGGGATGCACACCGTTATTAGTGAGGGAGGAGGTAATCTTTCTGGAGGGCAACGACAGCGACTCCTAATTGCCAAAGCCTTAGTCTTAAAACCTCGTATTTTACTATTCGATGAAGCTACCAGTGCTTTAGATAATCGTACCCAAGCGATCGTCAGTGAGAATTTAGACCAATTGCAAGTAACTAGAATTGTTATTGCTCATAGACTGAGTACAATTCGTAATGCAGATCGCATATATGTATTAGATAAGGGCAGGATTATGCAGCATGGAAGCTTTAACGAACTGGCTGCTGAAGAAGGAATATTCTCTAACTTGATGAAAAGACAAACAGCCTAAATTAAAGTCAAAAGTCACAAGTCAGAAGTCAGAAGTCAGAAGTCAGAAGTCAGAAGTCAGAAGTCAGATTTAGTATCGCTTTTATTTTTCAACAAAAATTATTAAAATCATGAAAAAAATTCTATCTTGGGTATTTCAGGCGAGTTTTGTTGCTTATTGTTCTTTAATTACTCATAATTCTGTTACAGCACAGACGACGGTTACTACCGATGGAACATTAGCTCAACCGACTGAAGTTAACCCCACTGATGCAGGAGTAGAAATTAATGGCGGGACAGTTAAAGGTGGTAATTTATTTCACAGTTTTAACGATTTTTCTGTACCAGCTGGGTTAGAGGCTCATTTTAATAACAATACCGGTGTAGTTAATATTCTCAATCGCGTCACAGGGGGAAATATTTCTCAGATTGATGGTTTGATTAGGGCAAATGGCGGAGCAAATTTATTTTTAATCAATCCTGCTGGAATTATCTTTGGTGAAGGTGCGCGGTTAGATATTGGTGGTTCGTTTTTTGGTACTACTGCCGATAGTTTGTTATTTGACAATGGTGGCGAATTTAGTGCCACAGATCCACAAGCAAAGCCAATATTAACTATTAATGCCCCGATTGGCTTAAATTTACGGGATAATCCCCAACCAATTAGCAATCAATCTACAGCTAAGGGGGTAGGATTAGAGGTTCAGCCAGGAAAAAATATTACTTTAGTAGGTGGGGAGCTAAATTTTAATGGCGGAATCTTAACTGCACCAGGAGGCAGAATTGAACTAGGGGGATTATCGACAGCAGGAAAAATTGATATTAGTTCTGATGGTAATTTAACTTTTCCCGATTCTATATCGAGAGCGGATGTTACTTTTACTAATGGTGCGGAGGTTAATGTTGCTGCTAATGGAGGCGGTTTTATTAATGTTAATGCAGGTAATTTAACCTTGTCCCAAGCAAGTCAACTCCTGGCAGGTATTGCTGAAAATAATGGTAAATCTAATGCTCAAGCTGGGGATATTACTCTAGATGCGACAGACGCGATCGCTCTTAAAGAATCTAGTAGCATCTCCAACCAAGTTAATCTTAATAGCATCGGTAATGCTGGCAATATAGAAATTAATTCTAATACCCTCAATTTAGCTGATTCGAGTTTTATTCGTAGTAGCACTTTCGGAGAAGGCGATGGAGGTGATATCACCATCAATACCTTAGAAGACTTGAGCATCAAAGGAGAGGGAAGACTCGATCCTAACGATAACAGTCCAGGTATTGCGATCGCTAGTGCTGCATTATCACCAACTAAAGCTAACGCTGGCAACATTACGATCAATGCTGGCTCTTTTTCCTTAACCGATTTTACATCTATAGATGCCAGTAATTTATCTTTGGCAGGAGGCAATGCAGGAAATGTGGTCATCAATGCTGGGAATAATGTTCTAATTTCCGAAAGTGGGATTAATTCTCTGGCTGGTTTTGGTAATGCAGGAAATATCGAGATTGAAGCCAATTCCATTCACACTGAGAATTACTCTTTTGTCGATTCTAGTAACTTAGCTACAGGAAATTCTGGAGATATTCTATTTCAAGCTAACTCTATCTTCATGGCAACTCCATTTATCAGAAGCCAGATTGTCGATGGAGAAGCAGGGGACATCAACGTATTTGCCCAAGATTCATTACAAATCGATGGTACAGGTGCAAGCGCATCTGGGATAACAGTAGAAAGCTTAGGTTCTGGCAATGGAGGTAATATTAATATTGAAGCCAAATCTTTTGTTCTCGAAAACGGTGCTGTGTTAAATGCTGTAGCTCAAGACATGGGTAATGGAGGCAATATTGCGATCGATGCCAATACAATTAACATTAACCAGGCACTAATTAACGCTACCAGCTTTGGCACAGGAAAAGGAGGAGATATACAGATTCAAGATGCCGAATCAGTGGAAATTATTGGTTCTGGTTTAGCTACTTTGCAGGAAAAGATTATCGCTCCCGCCAACCAAGACCCATCTTTGTTTGAGAATTTTGATGCTGCTAATGTTCGCAATTTGGGAGTACAAGGAATATTAGCAGGAACTGCTGGCAGTGAAGGCACAGCAGCAGGAAATATTACTATCGATACTGCTAATTTAAATCTCAAACAGGGAGGTGTGATTACTACCGCTACTACTGGTGGAGGAACAGCAGGAAATGTTTCTATCGATGCCTCTGAATCATTGGCAGTCAACGAAGGATTGATTTCATCTTCCACGGTAAATACTGGACAAGCAGGAGATGTGGAACTTGATACTTCCGAACTTGTCGTTACAGGGGGAGGACAAATTACTGCTTCTAGCCTTGCTGCTGGGGATGGAGGTAATTTAACCATCAATGCTACCAAATCTGTAGAGTTAAGAGGAACTGATCCTAGTGGCATGATTCCCAGTAGCTTAGTGGTAGGCAGTCAGCTAACCAGCGGCACTGGGGATAGTGGTAACCTGAAACTTACTAGTCCTAAATTAACAATTAGCAATGGAGCGATGATCACTGCTAGTACCCTGGGAACAGGCACAGGTGGCAACATTGAGATTATGGCTGCTGATTTTGTCAATCTTACTAAAGATGCCAAGATTGCTGTTAATAGTCAAGGTCAAGGGGATGCAGGAGAATTAAAAATTACTACTAACGATTTAACTTTGGCAAATCAATCTAGTTTGTCGGCTGAAACTGTTGCCAGTAACGGTGGAAATATTCAATTGAACGTCTTAGATTCAGTGTTCCTCCAAGAAAATAGTGTTATTTCTACGACTGCTGGTAGCGAAGGGATCAAAGCCAATGGTGGCAATATTGAAATCAATGCTGATTTTGTTGTGGCTACGCCTTCTGAGAATAGTGATATCACTGCTAATGCTTTTCAAGGAAAAGGAGGAGCAATTGAAATTTCCACTCAAGGAATTTTTGGCATAGCGGAAAGAGATCTTAATCCCAATGCTAATGATATTAGTGCTAGTTCTCAACTTGGCGTAGATGGCAATATTACAATTCAAACTATTGGTTCTGAAACTTTTCAAGAAACTGCCGAACCACCAGCCACAATTGTGGAATCAGAGGGAGTAGTTGCTCGAATTTGCGATCCTGCAAAAACAGCAGAAAATATTTTAGCTGGGACTGAAAACACTCTGACCATTAAAGAGCGACCTATTCCTCCTCAACCAATTGACCCCTTGATGTCAGATAACATTTTGCTCGATGCTCAATCTGTAATTGGTAATGAAGAAAATGGGGGGAGAAGACAAGTAGAGCCACAAGAACAAACATCACAAGAGCCATTATCACCAATACTAACTGCTCAAGGTGCGATTTATCCTGCCCAGGGGATAGTTCGTCAAGCTGATGGCACAGTAGTTTTAACGGCTCATAGAATTAATCCTAATCAGCGTCTTCCCAATCATTCGCGCAATTGTGGCTAAATATTGACTTGATTTTGCTATTAAAGCCAATTTCCTAATAAAATAAAAGCTGCCCAGAAATAGGGTCTTTTTTCTTGATTTAAAAAAGCTAATTGTGCTTTTTGAATAGCTTTAGCTTTAGGAACACCATTGTTTAGCTCTTTATAAAACTGATTCATGATTTGAGTTGTTGAAAGATCATCTACAGACCACAGTGTTGCCATGGTGCTATTTACTCCTGCTCGCACAGTAATTCCCGCTAATCCTAAAGCAGCTAATTGATCGCCCTTAGCTGTTTGACAAGCACTGAGAACTAATAATTGAATCGGATTTAAATTATTAGAGTAGTTTGTTTGCAGCAAATTTACTAAATCTTCAATCTTTAGGAGTCGTTCCCAAGCAAGAATAAATGTATCTTCTAATTTAGAACTAAACTGACTATGGGTAGCCAAATGAAGTATAGAAAAAGAATTGTCTTGTAATTCATTCTGTAGCCTAGCTTGGGTAAATTGGTTATTGAGAAGTTCTTTACTGTTAGTAGTACGGGCTTGAATTTGAGATAATTCCTGTTTGACATTCATTAAAGAAGCGAATTCTTGACCTTCAACTAAACGTTTTTGACTAATTCCAGCAGCTAAAACTTTGATAGGTGAATTGTATATGGGTTTTGCCTCGACTAATTGTAAACCTGGTGCTAAACTAATCGCATATTTTTCAACTAGATATTGCTGCTGTTGACGATCATAGAGAATTGACATTGGAATATTTCTGAGAGAACTATCAAGAACAAAAACTAAGGTTTCGATCTTGTTATCCTGTAAGTCATTTTCTAGAGGACGAATTAGCAACTCATAAATTTCTTCTGAGAGTTTGTTGACTTCGGAAGTTCTGGTAACGTCTGGCAGGTAAGACTGTAACTGCTCTATAGTGCTTTCTAGCTGCTCTTGAGGTATGGCAGTAGAGTAATAGCGAAGCTCTTGTTGTCGAGGTAACTTAAGGATAATAGCTAGTTGTTGTTTGAGAATAATTGGATAAATGACTGCTGCGGTTGAATCTTGTTGATCAATAATGCGATCTATTTCTATTTTTGGATTCAAACAAGCTTTTTGCAAAAAGTTTTCTAGCTCTACTAATTGTAAAGATTCGATTGTAGTACGAGCTTGTTGTAGGTTATCTAGTTTTATAGGGAAATTGTCTTGAGTTTGCAATAACAACTCGACTAACTTACGATACACAGGTTCAACTTGTTCTTGAAAATAGAACCGAGTTTCAGCTTGAATACCGATCAAATCACCACGGAGCAATTGCAGTAATTCTACAGCATTACCATAAGCAGCGATCGCACCTGGCAAATCATTGGTAATTTCGAGAAGATGTCCTAGTTGCCATTCCCATTTATAAGCAATATCTTGAGCTTGTATTGATTGAGCTATAAGTAAGGCTTTTTGTGTAGATGATCTAGCCTCGGCAATTTGTTGATTCTGCTCGTATAGCCAACCAAGATAACCCAGGGCATAAGATTCACCACGGCGATCGCCTGTACTTTGTGCTTGTTGCCTGGCAGTGGTTAAAATTTCAGCTATTGCTGATGTAGAAGGCGCGAATGTCCCAGTATTTTGTTTGAGGCAAACTAAGCTTTTAGCCAAATTAATTCGAGGATAAATAGTGCTTGACTCGACAGGTAATTCTTCTAGTGTAGATAATATTTGCTGTGCTAGTTTGATTGCTTGAGATTGAGATTCTGCTCCCATTTCTAGCAAGAGACTAAGATGATTTAGTTGTACTTTGACCCAAGCATCAGGAGAAAGCAATTTACTAGCTGCTTGCTGATACAATAAAGCTGCCTTTTGATAGAAAGGAATTGTCTCAACATTAACTTGAGCAGTGCAGGTTAGAGGTAAATCGTTTTTTTGTTTGGGATTTGGCTGTAAAACTTGTGTTCTTGCGCCGAGAATTTGTTGGTTATTACCTAAACTGAGTAGAATTGCTGCTTCGGTTTCAGGAGAGGATAATTGACGAGCGGTTTGCAAAGCCTTCTGTAATACTCTCGTTGATAGATCGAGACGACCAAGTTTTTGTAAAATATCACCAAAACTTTGTAAGCCTTTAGCTTGAGTCAGAGTATTAGGTTGGGCATTTAGAGTTTTAAACCACGAATTAAAGGTGCGTAGCGTTTGCGTAGCAGTCGTAGACTTAGCCATGCCGTTAGGCTTATCGCTATTATTTTTTTCAGTTAAGCTGCGACAGTCAAACTGGTCAATATTAACAGCTTGAATCACTATATTACAAGCTTTGAGATATCTGCCATTAGCTTGTAAAGCTTCGCTCATGTTAATCAAACTTTGAGTTTGTTTTTCTTTGTCGCCCAGTTGCTGATAAATAGTGGCTGCTTTTTGCCACACTCTGGCTGCTGAATCAAATTCACCCAGTTCGTAAAGTTTTTCCCCTTCAATGGTCAAGTTTAAAGCTGCTTTGGCTGGTTCTGTTGCTGTTAGTTGCCTGGTACATAAAATCGAGCTACTGGTAAATATTAGAAAGGATAACAACATTAAAGCCAATCTTTTCAACCATTTAGCCACTGGAAACTTTTTTCGTTGGTTTGTTAAAGTTGACATTCTTTGATACTTCATATATTTCTAAACCAGCAGTTGTACTAGAGATAATCATATTGTGTACTCCAACTAGATTAGATATATCATGAATTGCAGTTACCTGGATTTGAGTGAGAATTAAGAGAAGATGCTTGAGAAGGAGAAGCAACCAACACTATGTTGCCTTTAGCATTACGTACCCATCCAGTTGCCTCAATAATTGGCGGAGGAACTGCTGGTGATTGTTGAGCAGAAGGTTGAGATTCTGGGGTATTTTCATCAGTGGCAAGTGTGGGAAGGCGAAAATTATCTTCTGGTTCTGGAGGCAAACCACCTCGTCCAGTAACGACAAATTCACTCTGATTACCAGTGCTGTTTATTTCGCAGGTTTGATTAACTTCAGCTTGAACTGGTTCGACAGTTATTTTTAATGACTCTCGGCTGGGATCGACTTCCAAAATATTGATGTCTACTGTTCCAGATAAACCAAATTCCGAACTAGCATTAATATCATTGGTTGAATTACTCAGAGGACGTTCTTCAATACCAAATAGTGACTTGGTATTAATGTTAATGTTGCCCCCTTGTCCTTGCTCTGCACTAGCAATAATGTCATTACCAAACAGTGACAGAGAATCAATGGCGAGATTTTTTTCTTGTTCTTGGTTGGTGCTGCCAGGAAAAGCAATAATAAACCTAGCATCAATATTTATGTTACCACCGTTAAATTTTTCTGATGCTTGAGCCGAGATCGGACTATTGTTTCGCAAAGTAATATCTTTTGTGGCAGTAATCTCGATCGAACCTCCATCTCCAGTTCCTCTTGTACTGGCGGTATCAACTCGTCCTCCATTGATAAGATTTAGATTAGTAGTTGAAATAGTTATATCACCAACATTTCCTTTTCCATCTTGATTGACTCGGCTAGTAACACCACTGCGATCGCCTTCGGAAGTTGTACCATCAAAGGTAACATCTCCCTTGGCGACAATCTCGATTAAACCAGCATTTCCTTGACCTGAAGTACTAGAATCAACTCTTCCCCCATTAGTTAAAGTCAAATTAGTAGCAGAAATAGTCACTCCCTCAGCATTTCCTTCTCCATCGGAATCCACCCGACTAGTCGCACCACTGCGATCGCCTTCGGAAGTTGCACCATCAAAAGTAACATCTCCCTTGGCAATAATCTCAACTAAATCTGCATCTCCTATACCTTTCGTACTAGAATCAACTCTTCCTCCATTAGTTAAAGTCAAATTAGTAGTAGAAATAGTTACCCCCCCAGCATTTCCTTCTCCATCGGAATTAACTCGGCTGATAGCACCACTGCGATCGCCCTCTAAACTGACACCATCAAAAATAACATCTCCCTTGGCGATAATCTCGACTAAACCTGCATCTCCTTGACCTGAAGTACTAGAATCAACTCTTCCCCCATTAGTTAAAGTCAAATTAGTAGCAGAAATAGTCACTCCCTCAGCATTTCCTTCTCCATCGGAATCCACCCGACTAGTCGCACCACTGCGATCGCCTTCGGAAGTTGCACCATCAAAAGTAACATCTCCCTTGGCAATAATCTCAACTAAATCTGCATCTCCTATACCTTTCGTACTAGAATCAACTCTTCCTCCATTAGTTAAAGTCAAATTAGTAGTAGAAATAGTTACCCCCCCAGCATTTCCTTCTCCATCGGAATTAACTCGGCTGATAGCACCACTGCGATCGCCCTCTAAACTGACACCATCAAAAATAACATCTCCCTTGGCGATAATCTCGACTAAACCTGCATCTCCTTGACCTGATGTACTAGCATCAAACTCTCCTCCATTTATCGCTGTCAGAGAACCAGTAGTGATATTAATATTTCCTGAATTACCCACTCCATCTTGATTAA
>CAYMWC010000196.1:0-11145 GCA_964393695.1 uncultured Pleurocapsa sp. | reverse complement strand
GGTGGTACTTTAGGACACCCTTGGGGTAATGCTCCTGGTGCAACTGCTAACCGTGTAGCTCTTGAAGCTTGTGTCCAAGCTCGTAACGAAGGTCGTAACTTGGCTCGTGAAGGTAACGATGTTATCCGTGAAGCTTGCCGTTGGAGTCCTGAACTAGCAGCAGCTTGTGAACTTTGGAAAGAAATCAAGTTCGAGTTTGAGGCAGTAGATACTCTCTAAACAAGAGAATAGTTATTTCTGAACAGTTAACTTTTAAATCTGGGATTAAAAATGAAGGTAAAAAACTAATCTCCAATTAATAATCCCAGGCTAACTGTCCTTAACTAAATGCAACCTAAAGATATTGCCAAAGATACAGCCAAAGTTGTTCAAAATTATCTGACTTACAAAGCAGTAATGCTAGTAATTGAGCAACTAGGAGAAACTAATCCAGGAGAAGCTATTTGGTTGAGGCAATACTCTTCGGGCGGAAAACTGCGGGATGCAGAAGCCTACATTGAAGAACTAATGTCTGAGCAAAAAGGAAAAGAGTTAGCCTTGCGTATAATGATCGTCCGCGACAGTATAGCCGAGCAAACTTTAGAATTTTTACCAGAAATGGTTGCTTCTGGATTAAAAAAAGATAATTTGACCCACCGTCGCCATCTTTTGGAACGTCTTACCCGATCGCCTAGTGAAACTTCTGAATCTAATCCAGATACTTCGGAGGCGAAATCGGAAACTGAAGAATCTTCTGATTAAAACCAATATACGGAAAGATAAACCATGAAAACATTACCTAAAGAACGTCGTTACGAAACTCTTTCATATTTACCTCCTTTAACAGATCAGCAAATCGCTAAACAAATTGATTATATGATCGCTCAAGGTTATATTCCTGGTGTAGAGTTTGAAAAAGATCCTGCTCCTGATTTACACCACTGGACTTTATGGAAACTACCTCTATTTTCTGCTCGTAGTTCTCAAGAAGTACTAAACGAAGTCCGTGAATGTCGTTCTGAATATTCTGATTGCTACATTCGTGTAGTTGGTTTTGACAATATCAAGCAATGTCAAACTGTTAGTTTTATTGTTTACAAACCTAACCAAACCCGGTACTAAGCAATAAAGTGGCTTACTAGCTGATGATTATTAAACAGCCAGACTTTTAATATCTTTTGTCTGTATTAACCCTAAATATGATTTGAGGATGAAGCAAGAAATTATTTCTTACTCATCCTCTTTTTTTATGCACGGAATTTATAATTGAGTTTAAATTACCGATAGATATCTATTGAGCTAAAGCAGAATCAAGATTACCTGATTGCTCAAATTCAGAAATTTTTAAATTATCTATTTTGTAATCGTTGGCTTGTTTAAAATTAGTTACTTTTGTCTCTGCATCTAAGAAAGATGAACTAAAGTCATAAGTATGATTTAATAAACTAAATTTGATATTTTCTGAATTGAGAAGATCAACAAGTTCATTAAAATTATAATCGATTTTTTGGCTTGAATATTGAGATTGTTCTTGATTGATAACAATACTTTCTCCTCGTGCAGGAGAAGTCAATAATGTTGTAAATGTTACAGCGAAAATAGCAACACTTGAGAAAATTTTACCCTGACGATGTGAAAAATTAAGCATCCTTTTTTGTACTATAAAGTTTATTTACTATTTTCTGTAGTAACTAAAAAAAAAGATGTGATCGTAGTCATTGTTTACAAGGTAATAATTTGAATAATTACTATTAGCAATTAATCTAACAATCATAAATGAGTTGTGAGAATTTCTATTGTCTGCTGTCGATTGTCTCTTATATCAATTCAGAAAATACTTAAGACAAATATTTTTTCCGCGTCTCCCAGTGTCACTATCTCTGAGTCAGCCATCTGTGTTAACTAAAAACTAAAACGATATTACCTATCCTCATCGAGCAGTTATCAACTCAAACAAAACTACTATTATGAAATATAAATAATGATGTAATAATTATTCTGTATGAACTCTGAATTGTTATATCTATCAACAAAAAAACTAAATTATGCTTGCCAAAAGAATATTACCCTGTCTTGATGTCAATGCAGGAAGAGTAGTTAAAGGTGTTAATTTTATTGATCTCAAGGATGCTGGAGATCCTGTAGAACTAGCTAAAGTTTATAACGATGCAGGAGCAGATGAGTTGGTGTTTTTGGATATTACTGCCACTCACGAAGATCGAGGCACAATTGTAGATGTAGTTTATCGCACAGCAGAACAAGTATTCATACCTCTTACTGTTGGTGGTGGGATTCAATCCTTAGAAAACATTAAAATTTTGTTACGAGCAGGGGCAGATAAAGTTAGTATCAACTCCGCAGCAGTCCGCGATCCAGACTTAATTAATCGTGCTAGCGATCGCTTTGGTAATCAGTGCATTGTTGTAGCAATTGATGCTCGCAAACGGACAAATACTAATAATCCTGGCTGGGATGTTTATGTGCGTGGAGGTAGACAAAACACAGGTATAGACGCGATCGCTTGGGCAAAAGAAATGGCAAAGCGAGGTGCAGGAGAATTATTAGTGACCAGTATGGATGCTGATGGAACACAAGCAGGTTATGATTTAGAACTAACTCGTACTATTGCCGAACAAATAGAAATTCCTGTAATTGCTTCTGGTGGTGCTGGTAACTGTCAACATATTTACGAGGCTCTAGCTCAAGGGAAAGCAGAAGCTGCTCTTCTAGCTTCTCTACTTCATTTTGGACAATTAAGTGTTCAAGAAATCAAAACCTATCTTCAAGAGCGTCAAATGCCTGTAAGAATTCTTTGATGAAACAATCTTTAACAAAGCTTAAATTATTAAAAATCTCCCCTAAGACTTAAAAATTATATATTAAAATAGAATAGTGTTTACATTTCGTAAAAAATGCTGATTCCAATTCTCATATTTGATGTAGCTTTAGTAGCATGGTCACTCCATTTAATGCAATCAGCTTTGGATCAGCAAGAGTTTTCTCTAATGCTTGCTGGAACACTAGTTGCTGCGTCTGCTGCTGCAATGCTTGTGGTTTATTTTCTGATTGGTAATTGTTTAAGTCGTCTTGGCTGAAATTAAACACAGTCAACTCAGGATGTTGTTGTGGTAATATTGTTTAAGTATCGGGGCATTAGCTCAGTTGGTAGAGTGCTTGCATGGCATGCAAGATGTCAGCGGTTCAAATCCGCTATGCTCCATTCGCTGTAAATTTTCGCTTCTTTTTTGTTGTCAGTAGAAGGATAACTTTTCTGCTGCGGAAACCTTATATAGCCGTACAAAATTAGATTAGGACATTTTTGAATAGTACTTCCAATCACAAATTGGTTGACTACTTTTCTCAACCATTATCTTATTCAGATTTTATCTTACAGGGGTTGATTTTGTTTTATTTACAGCGATCGCTATTACAATTATGACAAATCAAATAATAGTTGAGATTTGAAGGCGATTGCAAGAAAACTTTAAACAGAAATCTGAGCTACGTTAATGGCATTTATACGAGGATTGCGATCAAATAGGATTTTAGGTCTGAGTAAGATTTTTACTAATAGCCAAAGAGAATACAACTCTCCTGGTGTATTTTTACTTTTCCATTGTCCAGGGCGACAAAAC
Organism: uncultured Pleurocapsa sp.; assembly: GCA_964393695.1. Classification (GTDB taxonomy): domain Bacteria; phylum Cyanobacteriota; class Cyanobacteriia; order Cyanobacteriales; family Xenococcaceae; genus Waterburya. The sequence goes on along the minus strand of CAYMWC010000196.1, from coordinate 7,531 downwards.
AGTAGCCTAATCAGTTTTCTTTCTTGTTCTAGAGTTGGACTGTCGAAATCTACATGAATTATCTGAAAGTCTTCGTCTAGATCGGCTGTTGTAATTTTACCTGACAGTTGAATATCTTCTTCTAGGATTGATATGTCTACAGGAATAGTTTCACTGGTAATTACTTTACTGATTTTTGTTTGAGTCAAAGATATGTCCGCTCCGACTTCGGAAATAAGAGTAGTGATCCCCCAGTACGTTTGAATTTTTCCAGTAGCATCTTTTAACTCCAATTTAATTAATCTTCGTAGGTTAAACCATTCATATAGGTCTGGTTTGGGGACATCTAACAAGATTAATAGGGCTGCTGCGAGAGAAATTAGGTTGTAACTACTCCAGATCCAGCCTAAATCTAAGCCCTTCATTTGCTCTGCCATAGCAGGAGAATCATTCATGTAAGCTAAAACACAAGCGCAGAGGTTAGTCCATAAACTAATTGCCGTCAAGATAAAGAGAATGAGTAAAGGGAAAGCCAATTTCCAGTTGAAAGAAAAGCGATCGCTTTTGGTGCCTTTGGGTGTAACTTTAAAACCTGTAGCAAAGGGATTTAGCATGACCTGAATTACGGTGAATGCCAAAGGGAAAGCCAAGACTAGACCATAGATCCCCGATAAGATAGCTGAGCGCGAGCGATAATTAAGCCAGGAAAAAACTGTTAATTGAGTTACATAATAGGGCAGAAAGAAAAAGAGAAATTCATCGGTAGTTGCCCGCACAGGAATAACTTTGAAAAAAGCGTATGCTAGAGGCATTAATAAGAAAAATACGTTACCAAGACTAGTAAACCAGTGAAGTAAACCTTCTAAATGAGCTATTCTTTGCAGTGGGTTCAAACCTGGAATAGTTAAGGGATTGGATTTAATAAAAAATGCTTGTAAAGTTCCCCTCGCCCAACGTAATCTTTGGGAGGCATGAGCAGCAATATTTTCCGCAGCTAAACCTGCACTGAGCTTTTCATCAATATAAGCTAGACGATAACCCTCCGCAGATAAACGAATCCCCGTAAAATAATCTTCACTAAGAGAATCAGTCACAAAGCCATCGATAGATTCCAAAGACTGACGACGCACTACAAAAGAAGTACCCGAACAAACTACACTGCCAGCACCATCTTTAATAGGCTGTAACTGACGATAAAATACTTCTTCTTCTGGGGTTAAGATATCTTCCAAACCTAAATTACGGGCAATCGGATCGGTATTATAAAAACTTTGGGGAGTTTGGATTAAAGCCAACTTGTCATCTTGAAAAAAGCCGACAGTCCGTTGTAAAAAATTCTGAGTCGGGATAAAGTCAGCATCAAAAATTGCAATCAATTCACCTTGAGTTAAAGGTATCGCATGATTAATGTTACCTGCTTTGGCGTGGTCATGATAGGGACGAGTGAGATATTGACAACCCAATTCTTGGGCTAATTGGGCAACCTGGGGACGATTGGTATCATCTAATAAATAAACTGTCTTAAGTTCATAATCAATTGCCTGACAACCAATAACTGTCCGACGCAAAATCAACTCTGGCTCATTATAAGTAGGGATAAAAATATCGACTGTGGGTTGAAATTCTCCTTCAATTACTGCTACTGCTAATCTATCTACTTCTCGCTGTCTATTTTTGACTTTTAGCATTAAAAATAACTGGAGACTGCTACTAAATAAAGCCAACATTTCCAGCACAAATAAACTAATGCTAATTGTTCCTTCCCAGGGATTAGATAAATTTAAGGTCGAAAGCGATCGCCATTGAACATACCTAATAGCTAAGAATAATAAAATGCTGATAACAATAAATCTTGACCAAGCACGAGGCTTAGGAGAAACTTTCGTAATGATCAAGACTAAAATAAATACAAAAATTGTCGGCAATACAAGAAATCTCGTCATTACCATCGGAACTTCTACCCACATAGGAGGATGTTCCTGTAATTGATTTAAATGAGCAAAAATAGCTTGAATCTGTTCTAAACCAACTACCCACAAACTTACGATTAGGGCTGCAATTACCATGATTCCTACTAAAAGTAAGCTGGCAAATTGGGGTTTGATTGTTGTATCTGAGATTTTTGTGAGCCTCATCTGAAATGATTACTAATTACTGATTACTAATTACTAATTAGGCATTAGGCACTAGGCTTTATTAACCTATAACTTCTTACTTTCTACTTTCTATCTTTTTTGCTCCCCTGCTCCCTTCATCCCTTATACTTCATCCTTCATCATTTCTGGTAACTGATAACTCTAAATTGGGAACTATATGGGGAATCACTACATATTAATTAATTAATTATGTCTTCCAAGCTCAGACAGCGCAGTTTACTATTATTTTTATTGATAATAGTGGGATTATCGATTAGCTTATTTGCTCGTACCAATAAAATTGCTCCTGTGCTTGCTACTGTTACATCCACTAATCAAGTCGTAGTTGGTCAAAGTGCTGTTGAACTTGAGGCAGAAGGAAAATATTATTATTTGCATCATCAGTTTGAATTAGCAATTAGTTTTTGGCAACAGGCAATTGAGGTTTATACCCAGTCGCAAGATAGCCTTAGCCAAGTCAGAGTATTGAGTAATTTAGCTTTAGCTTATAGTCAGTTAAATAATTGGGAACAAGCGACTAAAAAGATTACTAACAGCTTGAATTTGTTAAATCAAGATTCTCAGATTACTGCTGCTGATCAAGTTCCTGCTTTAGCCCAAGTTTTAAATAATCAGGGAATGATTGAGTTAGCAGAAGGTAAGGTAGAAAAAGCGATCGCAACTTGGGAACAAGCAAAAGTTTATTACCAACAAGCAGCAGATGAACTGGGGGTAATTAGAGCTTCTATAAATCAAGCCACTGCTTATAGGCAATTAGGGCTTTATCACCGCGCCTTAAAAAGTTTAGCTCAAGTAAACGATAGTTTGGCACAAGAGTCTGATTCTGCCATTAAGGCAACAGGACTGAGAAGTTATGGTGATATTTTACGTCTTGTAGGTCAAAGGGAGCGATCGCAAGTAGTCTTGGCAGAAAGTTTAGCAGTTGCTACCCATCTTAATCTTCCGATTGAACAGGTTAAAACTTTGTTGATATTGGGCAAGAGCTATAGGAGCGATCGCATTAGTAAAGCTTCAGAATTGTACGAACAAGCATTAAAAATCTGTCGTCAGCAACCAGATTGTCTTGCAACTGATTTATCTTTGCAAATTTATTTAGCCCAACTTAATTTGAAGTCAGAGGTCAGAGGTCAGAGGTCAGAAGTCAGAAGTCAGAAGTCAGATGTAGGGGCGCAAGGTGAGACAGTTGCGGTGGGCGGTTTCACCGACATAAGCAAACTGTCGAACCCGAAGGGCTTGCGCCCTGAAAGAAGCTTACCAAGTTTAATTTCCAATATCAAAAAAGAATTTAATCATTTAACGATTAATAAAACAAATATAGACCAAAAAATCAATTTTGCTCATAGTTTAGTTCAACTATGCTCTCAAGCTACTGTTAAAAATCAACAAGTTAAAAAGATACCTGACTGGTTGGAGATCGAAAAATTTTTAGACTTTACAATTCAACAAGCTCAAAAGATTGATTATCAACAAGCAAAATCTTACAGCTTAGGTTTACAAGGAAAAGTCAAGGAAGAATTACAAGACTGGCAAAATGCTGAACAATATACTCAACAGGCTCTAGTTTTAGCCCAAAATCTTAACAAACCCGAAATTGCTTATCTGTGGGAATGGCAATTAGGAAGAATTTATCAGGCGTTAGAAAATCGTCCCCAAGCGATCGCTCATTATTCTCAAGCAGTCGAGTTATTAAAATCTCTGAGTCAAGATCTCGTAGCCATTGATCCTGATGTGCAGTATTCTTTTCGCGACAGTGTTGAGCCAGTTTATCGAGAATTAGTCAGTTTATTACTAACAACTGATTCAGGAGAGACAATTAGTCAGGCTAATTTAACAGAAGCACGAGAAGTTATTGAATCTTTTCAGCTAGCAGAGTTAACCAATTTCTTTCGGGAAGCCTGTTTAGAAACTCAAAATACGAAGATAGATACAATTGATCGCCAAGCTGCGGTAATTTACCCAATTATTTTACGCGATCGCTTGGAAGTGATTTTAAGTTTACCTAATCAACCCCTCAAGCACTATCAAAGCTTAATTTCACAAGCAGACCTTGAAAAAATCTTAGAACAATTTCGTCAAAGTATTGTAGTTCGTAGTCGTCGGAATTTTTATCAGCCAGCCCAACAGCTTTATGATCTCTTAATTCGTCCTGCACTTCAAGATTTAGCCACCAACAAAATTAAAACTTTGGTTTTTGTCCCCGATGGCGCGTTACGCAATATTCCCTGGGGAGCTTTATACGATGGTCAGCAATATTTAATTGAGGATTATAGTGTTGCTCTTACTCCTGGGTTGAAATTACTAGCACCTCGTCCTCTAGAACCAGTTGAATTAAAAACCATTGCTGCGGGCTTAACCGAACCCAGACAAGGCTTTTCAGCTTTAAACTATGTTGATTCCGAGTTAAAACAGGTCACAAACAAAGTAAACAGCGTTGTACTTCTCAATCAAAACTTTACAGCTAAAGCCTTACAACAAGAAATCCAATTCTCTGACTACCCCGTTGTTCATATTGCTACTCATGGTCAATTTAGCTCCTCAATAGAAGACACATTCCTCTTAGCTTGGGATAGTCGGATCAATATCAATCAGCTAGACAACATTTTACAAACGAGAAATCCTAATCAAGCAAGAGCGATTGAGCTTTTAGTTTTAAGTGCTTGTGAAACAGCAACGGGAGATAAACGAGCAGCATTAGGATTAGCAGGGATAGCAGTCCGTGCAGGGACGAGAAGTACTCTTGCTACTCTTTGGTCAGTTAACGACCGCTCTACCTCCGAACTAATGAATAATTTCTATCATCAACTGGTTGACAACCAACTACCAAAAGCAGAGGCAGTACGACAAGCACAACTATCTTTATTACATAATCACTGGTACAAACATCCTTTTTACTGGGCTTCTTATGTATTACTAGGCAATTGGCTGTAACAGTCATCAGTCATCAGTCCTTAATCAGTAATTACCATTGACCAGTTATCATATTCAAAATGGTAAATAAAAATTTTATGTCAACAATGTTTTTAAATTTTCAAAAGTTACTACCAGGAGTATTGCTTTTGGTAATAGCAACTATTTTTTGTTTTGCACCTCAACCACTTAAAGCAGATACGATGGCGTTAACTCAAACTGAAATCGAGCAAAAAATTAAAACTTTACCTCAATGGCAGCAGCAAAATCAGGCAATTACCCGCACTTTTGAATTTAAAAATTTTGTCGAAGCGATCGCTTTTGTCGATAAATTAGTAGAACCAGCAGAAGCAGCACAACATCATCCAGATCTCACGATTTCTTACAATAAAGTCACTGTTTCTCTCTCTTCTCATGAAGCTGGAGGTATAACACAACAAGATTTTGATCTAGCTAAAACCATATCTCAACTGGCTAATTAATCGGACATAATTAATTACACAATAATGGATAAAAGGTAATTATCAATTATCCATTATCAATTATCAATTCTTAAACTCCTTCATCCTTCTAATTACTACAAGTCATAGTTGTTGAAGAACTACTGCTTTGAGAAATTCCTGTACCTGAACTACTTCTACGAGTAGTCGAATAGCCAGAAGAATCGCGATCGCATTTTAGATCTGATTGGATCGAAGGTGTAGTCGAACGTCCGTTAAATAGTCTTAGGTTACTCAAGCGACGTAACCAGGAAGAGTTTCCAGTATGGCTAGAGCCAGAATTAACTTGAACTTGACCATTTTTGACAGAAACGTTCATATTGCCAGTTTGAACTTCAACTTCTCCCGCATTAGCTAACATTGCAGTCATGGTCATCATGCTAGCCAAAATTAATAAAGAAAATGACTGCTTAAACATAATTGTTACAACTCCACTATAAATATAATTCTTTTTTGCTTATAAACCACAAGCGCACTACGAATGAAAACTTTTTTCTTGCTCTGAAATACTCCTAGTTATTGTAGAAATTTATTGTTTGCTGATAAGGTGGAATGCGGTAAAAAATTACTTTTAATTAGGCTGACTAAAACTTGCATACTTTATTGTATTTTGGTTCTAGCTAGCTAAATACTAAGTTCACATTACCTTACTGTCTTATATACGTCTGCTTCTATTTTTTATGCAGCAGTTTTTTTCTAAAAATCTTAAATATATTTCTGCCTGGGTGATAACATTACTCATCAGCCTATGTATAGCTGGTTTAACTGTTAAGCCAACTTTCTCTGAAACTGTAATAAAACAAGCTGAAATTTATAAAGTACGCAACCAGGTTGATATCAATCAACAAAATCAAGCCAACTGGAATCAAGCCAAAATTGGCGATAGGATTGTCCCTAGAGATTCTGTGCGTACTGGTGTAAATTCTCGTGCTGATATTTTATTTAATGAAGGCACATTAGTTAGAACAGGTGCAGGAACAGTTTTTCGGTTTCCTCCAGGGAAACGTAACTTTGAACTAACTAGTGGTGCTGCACTAATTATGATTCGTCCCGAACAAGGTCAGAGCATCATTAATACACCCCAAGCGAAGGTGGTTTCGCAAGGGACAGCTTTATTTATCCAGCATAATCCTACTAACAATGCTTCTCTGGTTGGAGTATTAACCGATAGCCCTGCTGGTTTAGTTAAGGTATCTAATATTAACGGTGATGTTACTCTCCAATTACAAGCTGGTCAATTCGTTTCGATTGTTCAAGGAGTAGTTGGTCTAGTAGAGAGTTTTGTTCTACCTATGTTTTATGAAACTGTTGAACTTTCTTCTGGTTTAGGGGGCAACCCAGAGCAGATGGAAAATATCATTGCTCAGGAATCTCCAGAAGTACAAGCAACTATTAGAGCAGTACAAGCGGAGGCGATTGAACCTCTAAAAAACCAGATAGCTTGGCTTCAGGGGTTTTGTAAACTTAATGTCGAAACTGCAAATTTGTCACCTCTGTTGCAGCTTTTGGGTGTTTCAGGTTCTGGCGCGAAAGTCAATTTAGAAATCCCCGAAACTGATTTATCAGTAATTCCCTTTCGTTCTTTAAGTGGCATAACTTGGTTGGGTAAATATTGCCAGACAAATCAATCTCTACCAGGATTACAACCAAATAATCAACCGAGAAAAAATTAAGAAACGTTAAGCAATTCTAATTTTGTTTTCATTTAATGTCTAAGTTTTTTAGATCGGCTTTTGATTAGTGTATTTAATTGAGCTAAAATTTATTAACAAAGCAAAAGTGTAACAAGATTTACTTAAACATTACAGATTATTACTTTGTTTTTAATAAAAGAGATTTTGGTAGGGTCAATCTTTTATCTTCGTTATTGGCAGTTGAGTCCAACTCAAAATCATCTGCCAACTTAAAATAAGAACAATTTGTAGTTTAAATTCAAGGAGAGCTCAATGCTTGACGCTTTTTCCAGAGCTGTAGTATCAGCAGATGCTA
>CAYMWC010000195.1:0-11174 GCA_964393695.1 uncultured Pleurocapsa sp. | reverse complement strand
TATGCTGCTAATGAAATCGAAGATTTTCTGGCTCAAAATTTCAAATTTATTGAAAAAAAACTAAAGAGCCGCAAAATCTTTAATTCTGACTTTATTGAAAAGCTTTTAGCTCTTAGCTCCCAAGCGTAGTGGTTAATTCCACCACGCTTGCCTTATTTCGCGCTTTAGAAGTGGAAGAGTTCATTCAAAGCTAAAAGCTTTCGGTTAAAGGCATAAAATCGTAACCAAAGGAAGAACGTTTTCCTGGTTGGACTTGGACTAATTGAACTTCTTGATGGCGATCGCCTGAAGCGAAAAATTTCACTTTTCCTGATGCTCCTTTAAAAGCAAAGGTCGATTGCGATAGGTTTTGCTGTATTCCCTCTCGACTAGGTGATTTACTTAAACCTATACTTAAAGCTTTCGTAGCATCATAAGCCATAGCCGTGCGCCAGCCAACCTCTCCTCCCCAAAGACGGCGAGTACCTGTTAAAAAATCAGAGTTTTTGCTGCTCGAAATATGCCAGGGTACTGCCAAGATCATTCCCATAGCCTTTTTGCCTCCAACTTCCAAAGTTTGGGGTTTGAAGATACTGTTGCCCCCAAGCATCGCCAGTTGTCGCTCATTTAAAAGCATTACTAAATAAGCCAGGTTTATGGTTGTTGAATCGTTTAAAAAGACTAAAACGTTTGCTCCCTCTCGATTAGCTTTTCTCAATACCTCAACAGGATTAAAATTTTCTTGAGATAAATCTACTTCGCTAACAACTGCGCCACCATCTTTGACTAGATCTTTAGTAAAAGTATCTTTTTGGGATTGGCTATAGTCACTTTGGGAATTATATATTACCGCAGCCTGGTCTAGATGAGGTTGACTAACCGCGTATTGAGCTAAAATTTTGCAGGTAGAGCGATCGCTTGGAACAGTCCGAAAGATATAATTACCTGCATCTGATAAAGACACTGAAGTACTAGTAGCAGAGATAGCCACTAGACCATTTTGCTGATAAATAGGAGCAGCTGCGAGACTGACATCACTGGCAAAATGTCCAATAACTCCCAAAATATCTTTATTTTTAACTAAACTTTCGGCAATTTGCTTGGCAGTTTCAGGCTCGTTATCATCGTTAGCAATTGTAATTTTAAGGGGAACGCCATTAATGCCACCCCCCTGATTAATTTCTGTTTGCGCTTGGGCAACACCACGCAGGATTTCTTTGGCAGTAGTAACTTCTGTGCCAATTGGCACAGGTACAGCCAGACTGTAAGCTTTCTCCTCTCCAACACGCGCATTATTGAGGTAAATAAGAGCTTCAGGGTCATTGGGTTGAAGCTCTAATGATTGCTCTAGTTGAGATTTAGCTTGGGTGTAGTCTTTTGTGGCGATGGCTTTGGCTGCTTCTTGCTTTTCTGGAGTAAAATCTTCTTTAATTAAAATCGTTTCTCCTTTGCTAATTTGATGAGGGTTGAAGGTGGATTTTGGCGGGGACTCAGAATCTCTACTAATAACATTGATAGCTGATTGATTTTGTGTCTGCTGCTTGTTTGACCCTCGCCAACTACAACCTGTTACACTAAACAGTAACAATAATAGTAACGCCGATAAATTTTTGCTAACATTCATTCTTCTTTTTTTTGGTTGATAAATTTTTTCACTTATAATTCTTTGTTTAAGGTGAAGCTAATGATACTCGTGGCTTAAAAATATTACCTTTAACTTTACCGCGGAAGGCGGTGCGGAAAGCACTCGGCAGCGGACATTTCGAGGCAACCTCGAAATTCCGCCGAGTCAACCGCAAGCCCTGCCGTTGAACGGCAGGGAACGGTTGACCAAAAAGTAGACGAATTTTTCAGGGAAGTACGCGCGCTATTGTTGTTTTTACTCTCAAAATATAAATATGCCCGCTTGCAAAAAACTCTCAAAACGTTATTATTGTTTTAAGGAAAAACACGCAAAATCTTGGCTTCTGGATTCGGTATTCTGCTATAGAAGCCAATCCAATTCTCAAAACCTTCTATTTTTTCAGAGCCATCTAGAAATCAGGTGGAATCAAACAGTAGGTCACAATCTTTCCCCAAAAAAAATATTTTGCACTTTAAGGAAAAACTAACATGGTCACTTACAATGTAACGTTCAGAATGCCTGATGGCGAACAAACTATCGAAGTACCTGATGATGAGTATATTCTTGATGTAGCTGAAAACCAAGGTTTAGAGCTAGATTATTCCTGCCGTGCTGATTCTTGTTCTACTTGTGCTGGCATACTAGAATCTGGTTCTGTAGACCAATCTGAGCAATCTTTTCTTGATGACGCTCAAATTGAATCTGGATATGTTCTCACGCTTTGTTGCGTATTTTAGCTCTGATTGTGTTATCTCCAAAGATTCATAGCTATTGGTCAACTCAATCTACCCAAAAATATTAAAAATTGCGATCGATCTACAGACCAAACCCCACCAATTCGACTAAAACCTCCGTAGAAAGGACAGCCATCTGGTTAGATTGCTCCTAAAGAGTTACAATTTTACCAGCTAATTGGATTTATTCAATTTAGTTAAAGACCACTGAACACCGAGGATACTTTGGCGAGTGAATCGGCGTTCTAATACAAGTAGCTCCCAGTTAAGGGAAGGAGGAAGTTATATGAAATAACCATCTATTTAGTTTTAGTGTTGTCGGCAACTATAGAAGTCAGTTATTAATTGACAACCTGTTTTTGCTGCCTATCTGGATTGATTGTATCAATCAAATCATCTGTTTGACAAGTTTTAACAGACAATTTTTGCTGCTCAATTCCAGAAGCAAGACAGCACAAGCAATAGCCAAAGCTAGGCTTTATAAAGATTTATTGAGTCTAGTTGATTAGAAAAAGGCTGTTATTTGCGCTGGCTACGAACTAATTTTTAAAAAACTAAGTCTAAAACAACTAAGTCCACGAAACCAAATCTCGATTGACGGTCGAGACACAAAAAACACCCACAATCTAAATTACTAATTATTATGACTTAGATTCTCTGATTTGGACTAACAATCAAAAAAATAGTTCGTAGTCTTCCAAATAGTAGCCAGACAACTTCCAAAATAAAGTTTCTGGAACTATGATTACTCAAAAACTTAGACCTTTCCATATTCAAGAGTCTGACTGGTTAGAATGGATAAAGGGGTCAGCAGTTGACCCAGAGCTTACATCTGTCAATGTCGTTTCACTTTCAGGATTTGAACCCTATGAGCGCTTGCTCTATGCCCTACCCGACAGCGAACGGCGTAATGATGGCAGGATAAGAGATAAATGGCTAAGAAGATATTCCCACTGTGAGCAAGGTGGGTGGTGGGTTTCAGGAGTTGATATTCTGACAGGATTTGACAGTCAATGGGGACAATTCAAGCCTGATTGCCCTTATCAGTATCAAGAAGAATATCGGGGGTTCGACCCTCAATCAAAGGCGAAGAACAAAATTGTCAAGTACGAACCACCCAAAAACGTACCCACAGAAATATTTGCCCTTTCTGTTCCCCTTCATATTTGGAAAGCGATCGCGCTTCGCTATAATATCCCGTTGCCCGTAGATATCGTCATTACAGAAGATCGAAGGGCTAATGGTTTTTGGGCATGGGTAATCGAACATCCTTCCATTCCCTTAATCATTACCGAAGGAGCAAAAAAAGCAGGAGCAATTATTACTGCCAATTATGTAGCAGTTGCTCTACCTGGAATTTATAATGGCTATCGCCAGAAAAAAGACGACTACGGCAACAAAATCGGTTTACCTACCCTAATCCCCCATCTAAAGCCTTTTGCTCAAAAAGAGCGAGAAATAATCTTTTGTTTTGATAATGATGTCAAACCAAAGACAGTCAAAAATGTCAGAATGGCGATCACTCTGACTGGAAGACTATTTGCCAAAGAAGGCTGTCGGGTTTCTGCTATTACCTGGATATATCCCGAAAAAGGTGTCGATGATTTGATTGCTGCTAGGGGAGTTGATTGCTTCAATGACCTTTATAAAGCTCGTTTACCCCTATCTCGATTTAATTTAATCAGTTTACTCGATTTATCCAAATACAATCCTTTACAAATTAATGAACGCTATTTGAGTGAAAATCTCGTGACTCCAGAATTTGCTCAAATCATCGGACTGCGATCGCCAAAGGGAACAGGTAAAACTGAATGGTTAGTCAGAATCATCCAGAAATTTATCCGCCAAGGCAAACCAGTACTAGTTATCACTCACCGCATTCAACTAGCCAAAGCTTTATGTGCCAGATTTGGTATAGATCACATTGAAGAGGTTAAAAACTCCGAAACTAAGGGAATACTAGGATATGGACTTTGTATTGATTCTCTACACCCCAATTCCTCGGCTCATTTTAATCCTGATGATTGGAGTGAAGCTGTAGTAGTTTTAGACGAGTGTGAGCAGGTTATCTCTGGAGTTTAGACTAAATCAAAGATTACGCTACTGGTAGTAGGCTGAATACTCTGAATCTTCAAGAAAAACACTACCTGTGAAATTAGTCTAAACTCCAATTATCTGGCATACTCTAGAAAGTTCTACTTGTCGGGATAATCGAGTTGCCATCATTGAAAATTTCCAAAGATTACTCCAAATCGTGATCAGTACTGGCGGTCAGATTTATTTAAGTGATGCGGATTTATCTTGTATTGCTATTGATTATGTCCAACAGTTAATTGGTGTACCTGTTGATATTTGGATAGTAGATAACGTTTATAAATCCCGTAGAAAGCGTAAACTTTACACCTATTCAGGTAGTGATCCCCGTGATTTGGTGTCTGCTTTGGTCAAAGCTGTAGAAAGAGGTGAAAAAGTCTTAATTCACACCACTTGGTGTATTGCTTATGGATTACAAACTGTAGATGCTGTCTGTCAAGCACTTGAGAGGTTAAGAGATGATGTACCGCGTCATATCTGGATTAAAACTACAGCCAAAGCGTCGAGAATTGGTAATGGTTCAACTTCTGTTAAGGCTCTACTGAGATCGCAACACTACTCAACTAAAAGTAATATTTTGTTATTACAACAAGCTGGCTTTGATGAATTTGACGACTTGGATGCCAACTTTTGTCCTTCATCGCTGGTTGCTTGGGCCCTTCGTGCTTGTTTGGTTAATGTAGGCAAAAATAATTACCGAGAAGAGATTATCAATAAGTTACTGAGTGAAGGATATGAACTAGTAGCTTTAGAAGCAGAAAATTCGGCTGATAGCGAGACTGTAAAAAACCAAATTAAAGAGACAGCCCAACAAAACTATCGACAATTTTGTCAGGCAGTCCCTCAAGTGGAGACTCCTAGCGATTCGGAGTTGGAAGAATTAAACAACAAAAAAGCCAAAACACCACAAGAGCGACTGATAGAAAGAAAAGGAAAATTAATCAAACGCTATGGTGTAGAGGTAACGCCTGAATTGGTAGAAAAGGATGACGGGGGGTGGTACGGACAACTACAACTCCATTATTATTTGACTGTCGGTAATATTTACCTTGCCCAAAGAGATAGACGCTCTCTTGCCCGTATCCAAGAACAAGGGTTAGGCAAGGCTTTCCAAGTAGATCTTAATAAACAGCAGTTATCAGCAAAAATTAAAGCTTTACAAATCATCGGTATTGAACAATTTTTTGATGAGTCGGCAGAATTTTCTCAGGCTTCTTTACAAGATTGGTTAGATTTTGTGATTGAATTGCGATTTGATATCCACGCGGTTTTGGGAGTCTGTATCAATCCTGAAAAAGATACGGCAGTTGCAGTGGCGCAGAGAATTCTCAAAAAACTCGGACTTAAGTTAGAATTTAAATGTTGGCGTGGCGATCGCTCAAATAAACAACGTATTTATTCAGGTTGCAATTTGAATAGCGATCGGCGAGAAGAGATATTTGAGATCTGGTCATCTAGCGAAACATCCAATTGATTTTTCGGTTCACACCCTTTTGTAATAAAAGACTTAATTAGATGATATTATTAAATCAATTGAAACTTGACGTAAAAAAGCTTTAACTCTTCTGCACTCCCTAGTTCCAAAAAAGTAGGATGTCTCAAGCAAATCGTCTTAACCGCTCAAAAATCTGCCCCAAATGTGAATACGATCTCAATCACCTTGAAGCCACAAAGTGTGAAATTTGTGGAACTTCTTTGGTTGAGAAACAAAAACCCAAAATTGTCCAAACCTCTCCCATAAATTCTCCAAAAAATAAAAGCTCAAAAACTCCTACTTCTCGTCAGAAAGCGAAAACTAAACAGGATCTAACGAAAAAAGCAGCAGCAGTTGAGCTGATTTTGAAGAGCAAAACTCAAAATTGGCTTAATTATGTGCGAAAAGCGTCAGTTTTAAATTCAATCTCGCAATCGGGTGAGCTGAAAAAAACCACAAATTTAATTGGACTGTCATTGATTGGTTTGATGCTTGTGCTGTGGGCAAATTACCTATTTTTTTCGCCCTCACAACCCAAGCCAAGTGCTGCTCAAATGACTGAAGCTGCTGTCCCTGAAGGTCTTTTTAATTATGGCGGTGCGCCAATATTCGCCCCGTTAGTTTCTTCAGGAATGAACTCTACAATGGAGTCAAAATACCCAGGTTTTGAAACTCGTTATACAAAACCTCTTGACGGTGATTTCAGCGTTGAAAACGCGATTTCTCAATTAATTGATTCAGAGTTGAGTTTTGTCTATAGCGATCGCCCCCTTACAGACTCGGAATACCAAAAAGCTCAACTACGATCTTTCTCGTTTGGAAGTATGCCACTTGCTATTGATGGCATTGTGTTATATACAAACATTGAAACTTCAATATCGCAACTAAATCGAGAGCAAGTCGCCAAAATCTTTCGGGGTCAAATCACTAATTGGAATCAGATAAATCCTCGAATTAATCTGCCAATTACCCCTGTGGTTGTCAAAAATGAGCGAGTGCCAGGAATAGAGCCAGCCAAGACTCAAAAAACTCAGTATGAGGACAACTACACTTTAGCTCTACGAAAAACAATTGCGACTCCTGGGGCAATATCTTTTGCTTCAGCTTCACTAGTACAGAATCAGCAGCTAGTAAAAATGTTGGCATTGGCTGATGGTAGCTCGCAAAACTACATTAGACCTTGGGTCGATGGTCAGGTAAATCTATCAGCGTTTAAAAAGGGTTTGTATCCTTTAACCCGACGAGTCTTCCTCTTCTATAGAAAAGATAACAGCACGGATCAAAAAGCAGCTGAAGCTTACGGAAAGTTTCTCAAATCTGCTCAAGGTCAGCAGATAATCCAAAAAGCAGGTTTTGTATCTATTTATTGAATTATTGAAAAAATTCAAATATGAAAACACTCAAGCAAGAAGAAGCTTTTGTAGTCGGCTTTTGCATGGGTAATGATCCTGATACCCAAAAAATTCATCTTCAAATCTATAAGTTTTTTTCGCGCTACATTTACCCTAAACACTACAAATTTAATAAAAAACATTTAATCAAATTTGATTGGGGGTTTTACTATGGAAGAAGTTTATATCGCTACGTCGGATTTTTAAAGAAAAAAACAATTAATAAAAAAGCCATTAACAAGTTAAAATTATTTAGCCTTGAACATTATA
Organism: uncultured Pleurocapsa sp.; assembly: GCA_964393695.1. Taxonomy (GTDB): domain Bacteria; phylum Cyanobacteriota; class Cyanobacteriia; order Cyanobacteriales; family Xenococcaceae; genus Waterburya. The sequence continues at coordinate 3,608 of CAYMWC010000195.1, read as the reverse complement.
CTGTAGAAGGGGTTCGCGACTATTTAGGTATACTTACGTCAGATTTAGATTATCTAGAAAAAAAATATCAGCAACAGATTCAAGCTCCAACAAAAGGTGGTCGTCATACACATCTAAAAAAGCAGTTTGGCAAAGGTTTGAAAATTTCAAGCAGCTTTTGTGCAGTTGTGGGAGGATTTATCTTAGCCTCCAAATTATCTATCAGTGGCTATGGCTTTATCATTTTAGCTTGTAGCTCTTCGCAAATGCTCGTTGCTTCGCTCATAGAAAAAGATCTAACTTTAGTTTGTTATTCAGGAGCAGTTTTCTTATTTGTGGATCTTTATGGTGTATATAAATGGCTGCTGACTTGACTCACACCACTAAATCGTTAAATTAGGTTATTAAATTAATGCATAATAAAAATGGAACTATTAAAGCTGAAGCTTATCAAAAAAATTCTCAATATATACTTGAACCATCCGAATCTTTATTAGAAAATTGGAAATTTTGGATAGCCAAAGAAGTAGTTGTGCAACTGCGAGATAGCAAAGAGGTTAAATCACATTTAAGCCAGATAACGGAGAAATTGAATTTGAGTCAAAAAAGGATTTTTTCTGAGCTATTTGAGGAATTACGCCAGGAAATGTCCAAGATAAAAGCTCAAATATCTTTAGCTCAAGAACCAGACAAAGCACGAACGAGCTTGGAAGAATTTTTTTTGAGGGAAGTTGAACACCGATTACATCAAAAAAGTCAAGATTTAAAGTATCAATCTGTAGAGTATTTGCAAAATTTTTTATCCCCAGATTTCCAGCAAGCAAGTCCTAAAAAGCTAATCAAATTTTTAGAAGCTTTAGCTAAAAGCTTATTTTATCAAAAAAACGATTTTGATAAGCAAAAAATATATTATAGAGAGCAAGAAAATGCAGCGCACAAAGCTTTTTTAAAATTAACAACTCTCCAAGAAAGTCCATTGGAAGAAGGAATTGCTAATTCTCTGCTCTTGATTTTTGAATCCCAATTAAATATTAAAATATGCGACATTTGCAGCTATACATTCTTTGACTTGATTCAAAAATGTCAGGTTTATTGTGAATCAAGCAGACGTTCGGAGGCAATGCTTAGTAAAATTGAATCCTCGTTAACAGCTAAAAGCTCTATAGATTTTATTTCTCTGCCTGTATTTTCGATTTTGAACGAAATCGATGTAGACGAACAGCGAGAACTATTAGAATATAGTACAAGCCATTCTCTCAATGTTTTAGGAGCTAAAATGGTAACTTGGCAACAAGTAGAAGCCAAACTACTGCAAAATGTTGAGGTTGTGGCTAGAAAAGTTTGCTCCCAATTCCAAAGCCGTTTTATGGATCACGTTGTAATTATTAAAAATTCCGAAAATAATCAGGGTAAATAATTTCTTTAGAAAAAATGATTTGTTATTTGCTATATTTATAAAGAGCTTCAAACTAACTAGAAATTTTACAGAAAGCTAGATTAATCAGAAATTTAACAATTTAATAGTTAAGACCTTAAATCATAACTGATGGCTAGCGACAGAAGCTTTTTTTTACCAAAAATTGAGGAAAATTTATTATGCCTAAAAATATGCAGCATATACAGCAGATTAGTAGTGAAGAATTGAAGGCAATTCGTGGAGGAGAATCTCAGACTTATAATATTCCTGGTTTTAGTGCTACTGTTACTGGAGACAATGTAGATATCCAGCAACTAAAAAATGGAGGAGTTTCTGTTACCTCCCAAAGTTCTTCTGGTTCGAGTTTTAGTAGGTCTACAAGCTATACCAGTTCTAACGGCAACGGAAATTCAAATTCTACTATTCAGATAAACTCTTTTAGTAGCTAGTACTGTGTCAATTAATTAGCGATGGATTAGTTCAATACTTTTAGCTTTTTGCTGTTAGCTTTTTGTAGTACAGTATCAATTATAAGATTCAACTACCCCACCCTACTCCGCTTTAGATGATGATAAATTCTCTAAATCAGAAATTAAAGGCTAAAAGCTAACAGCTTTCCGCAAAGCGGTTTAAAAATTAATTATGGATTTGTATCTTGAACCTTCTATAATAAATGGTTCAAATTTTTTAGAAAAGTTGGAGAATAATGACTGTTTAAAACTAAAACAGGGAATATTAATTCATTCGTCGCGTTTTGAGCTACAACAGGACAAAGAATATAAGCGAGAAATTTTGCCTGTCGATGGAGAATGGTTAATTTTAGCAACTTGCCATTTTTTGTGTTGGAAAAATTTTGCTTCACAAGAATCGTCAAACTTTTGCGAAGTAGATCAAGCGAGTTCACGCTCTGGCGAAACCATCGAAATCGAAGCTGAGACAGTTGATATTAATATTTTAGAAGAAGTCGCCAAAAAGCGGACGAAAGAGAAAAAGGAAATTCGGGGTAAACGACACGGACATCTCACGGGGGCAAGGCAACCTTGCCCCCCGTGTCCTCACAAAAAGAAGCTACGTTGGCGTTTGCTTGAAAAACTTCACAAACTTCGTCGGAAGTTTAATAATTATCCTTTTTATAAGCAGCATAGCCATTCTGATTGCGGAGCTGCCTGCCTTAAAATGGTAAGCAAATATTGGGGCAAGAATTTAGATTACAAACAAATAGTTGATGCAGCACAAATCAATCGCTCTGGAGCATCATTGCAAAACCTGATTGATGCAGCAGAATCTCTTGGGTTTAATGTGCTACCTGGAAAATCAGATTTACTGGGACTAGAAAGCAACACCTTACCAGCGATCGCGCACTGGGATGGCAATCATTACGTGGTAGTTTATCAGGTTACTTCTAAGCTAGTGATTATAGGAGATCCGCAAATTGGTAAGCTTTTTTTATCGAGACAGGATTTTTGTTCTCATTGGACTGGTTATGCTCTGTGGTTGAATCCGACTGCCAAATTTATAGAGCAAGAATCAAAAAAAATTTCATTTGGGCAGTTTACTCACTTACTGCGTCCATATAAAGTAATTTTACTAGAAATTGTAGTTGCATCAAGCGTAATAAACTTATTAGGCTTAATTTCGCCTATTTTTGTGCAAATACTGTTAGACCAAGTAATTTCTTCGGGTGCGATCGCGACTTTTTGGACAATTGGTTCGGGTTTATTGATTGCTCGGATTGTACAGGAGATTTTAGTTAGTTTGAGGCGTTACTTATTGTTTCACACAGCCCATAAATTAGATTTAACTTTAATTGTTAGTTTTATTAGTCATGCCTTAAAATTACCCTTAAGTTATTTTGATTTGCGTTATGTCGGTGATATCACGTCGCGAATTGCTGAGAATAGAAAAATTCGCCAATTTATTACAGCAGATGCTATTACAACTCTTTTGGATGTATGCAGCGTTTTTTTGTTCGCTGGTTTGATGTTTTGGTATAGCCCGCTTCTGTCGGTTTTGGCTTTAGCCGTCGTTCCGATCCTGATTGCTTTGACCTGGCTTTTTACCCCTGTACTTATGAATTTATCTCGGAGAGTTTTTAGTGCAGGAACAACAGAACAATCTTATCTAATTGAATTTTTGTCTGGTATTACCACCGTTAAATCAATAGACTTGTCCGAAAAATAAATTCGTGAGAAAAAAGACGGTAGAAATAGAT
>CAYMWC010000194.1:0-11198 GCA_964393695.1 uncultured Pleurocapsa sp. | reverse complement strand
AGTCAGAAGTCAGAGTAGGGGCAGTTCGCGAACTGCCCGTACAGAAGTCAGAAGTCAGAAAGAATATATTTTTTTTGTATATTTTTATCATAAGAAAACCGAGGTGTATTGCTACACCTCGGTAGGAAAATTGTTACGATAAGCTGAATTAAATAATTATCAATTAGCAATTATCTATTTAAGCAAACCATTCTTCAACTGCTTCCTCTTTAGTATTAGTATTGCGGGAAGGAGTCTCACGTTCAAAGTTCATGTGAATTGAACGAGTTTGCTCGCCATCAACCGCTACTGCTTTGATTGGATAGTCGATCATGCCATCTTGGAAAGACATCTGGAAACGGAATGTACCATCAGGATTAAGTTTGATTTTGCGATCGCCAATAGTGACTGTCGCATCAGGTTCGGTTGCACCATAAACAATCAATTCCGCATCAGCAACTAGCCAAAACTTCCGAGGACGAGTAGGTACAGCACTGGCAGAGAAGCCAACTCCAGACATATTCAAACCAGAAGCACTAGGTACTGCCCACATTCCTACTCCCGATGGGAAAACATAGGAACTTACTGCTGCTTCAGGGGTTTGCTGCATTGAACCAAATAGAGAACCAGCAATACGCATTGATTCAGTAGCTTTGGTCATCCCAAAGACAGCATCATAAAGTTGATTTCCTGTAGCTGTGTCATACATAGCCTGCTTTTTAGCAGGAGGTACAAGTTGGTAAAGAGTTTTACCTTTCAAATCTTCATTCCAGCTAACGGTAATGAAAGCATCTTCGATCCAGTCAGAAGGATAGACGGGAGGAACAGTAATGGGTGCTGAACGAGCTAATACTAACCAACGACCATCAGCACAACGATAGCCAATATCAGCAACATAATTGCGATCGCTGACAGGAACAGGTAAATACCATTCTCTTGCCATCTCGTCACAAAGATATTCTTGGACACTGTGAGCTGCTTGATGATTAATATCAATGTCAGTCACGTCATAAACACGCAGAGCTAGCTGTTGTCCACCCTGACGGCGTAACTCCTCTTTGTGGGCGTTAGGAACATCCCAGTAAGCGTAAGCCCATTGTGGATCGCGAGGCATCAACACAATACGGCTCTCTCCATAACCGTCGGGAAGTTCTCCCAAATCTTGATCGACAAAAGCAAGACTTTCTTTTAAATTGTCTTCTTGACCGACTTCAAATTTTGTAGCTTTCACTTGTTGTTCCTCCTGAGTGGCTGATCGATTGGGTAAAAATCTTTCTGATTCTGTTTGTTGAATTGCTTCTTTAATTGAAGCTAGCAGTTGCGCTTTGCGCATTCGACTATAACGGAATATTTGATATTCGCTAGCAACTTTTCTAAGTTGCCGTAAAGTCATTTCTTCGAGTGGTGGGCGCTCTTTTGCCATTGATTTACAGCCTCCGATTAATTAGACGGTGTTTAGCTGTTGGCAGCCATATTTAAGACTCTAGAAGCTAGAAATAGTATTACTTATTACTTCGTTGGTCTTTCAACCTTAATTGCGTCTACTTATTTTTATTTATTTGCTTATTTTATAAATGTGTGTGGGAAAGGTCTTAACCACTTGATTATGTTATAGCAGCAAAATATGCCTGGGGATCATGTTCTACTAATGAAAAACTATTCCTATGACGATTTTATTAGGGTTTCATATTTTAAAAGTCAGTAAATCATAACATTTATTCTAGGTATATAAACTTAATTAGTAAAAAAATGTTATGTAACTCTGACATTATAAATAACAAAAAGAATATAGGTAACTAGGTAAATAAATTTTTTGGTGTAGAAGATAGTTACTTGTTGAGAAGTTAAAATTTATGAAAAATGGCTGAAAGCTTAGAGTTTAAATATGAATACTGATTTAAAACAACTGCACGAAAATGACTTCAACCTCTGGATTAAAGAGATGAAAATCAAAATTCAAAACCGAGATATTGACGCTATGGACTGGGATAATTTACTTGATGAAATTGACGATATGGGAGCAAGTCAGAAAAGAGCTTTAGACAGCTATATCCAAAGATTGATAGAACATATTCTCAAGCTCAAATACTGGCATTCTGAAGTAGATCGCTTTATTTTTCTATCTAGACAGGGTATATGTAGATTCAAAACTAAGATTGATTACGAATTCGATAACGCTTTTTTGTCTGCTTCAGTTTTTAAATAAGCAAATACAGATTTGTCACCAATATCAGGATCAATTGCCTGGGTCATTTTTCTGATAGCGAAAACACTAAAACCAATTGTCCAAATTACCAATAGTATTTGTTCAATTTCTATAGGCATAATTCCTGTCATGTGTCCTAACAGCAATAAGGGGACAATGGGGGTAAGAATTTTAGTCTCTAGACGATTAAAACAAAAGGCTTCTTTAAAATAGATCCCCGTCAAAGCAGCAAAAGAAAACCCTGTGCCTAATAAAGTCAGGGGATGCTGATAAATATAGAGAGCTAAAGGTTGCTGATTTTGAATGGCGATCGCGATCGTCGCAACTGTACCAACGAGCCAAAATCCTTGCAGCGCCAGATGTAACGCCTTCATATAAATGTGAATATAGATCAGACTAATTCCTAAACCCAAAGAAAACAAGGCAAACAAGGGTGTAATAGCTGTTAAAGAAGCTTCTCCCTTAGCAAAAAAAAGATTAGTGGCGATCGCAAAACTAGCAGCAGCAATTACTAATCCTAGACGATAAATAATTACTTCCAGGCGATCACGTTTGGTAATAGTATATTCACCAAACTGTCCTTGATAGGTTTTTGGTTCTTGATTAAAGATAGCAATCATAATTTTGTGCTTGATTAAATTACTAATTGCTTATAGATTAGCGCGAGGAGAGGCAAAACTAAATTGATTACTGATTACTGATTACTGATTACTGATTACTCTTTACTTGTTACTTACCAGCAGGGCTAATAATGACAATTGGTATTTGGATTTTAGGCGATCGCCTAACTAGAAAACAGCTTAGTTTACAAAATAATCAAGACCATAAACAGCAAACACAGATTATCTTAATTGAGTCTGGTAATTATGTTCGCCAAAGACCTTATCATCAGCAAAAATTGGTTTTGGTTTGGTCAGCGATGCGTCATTTTGCTGCGGAATTACAAGCAGATGGTTGGCAGGTGACATATAGAATTACTGGTGATTTTGTTACTCCTCTCCAAGATTGGATTAAAGAATATCAAATAACTGAGTTACAGATAACAACTCCGTGCGATCGCCCTTTTTTAAAACTAATTCAAGGTTTAGATTTAAACTGCAAGCTAACTTTCTTAGCTGATAATCATTTCTTATGGACTCAAGAGGAATTTATCACCTGGGCAAAATCCCGTAAAAGGCTATTAATGGAGGATTTTTATCGTGAAGGCAGAAAAAGATTTCATATCCTGATGGATGGTCAAAAACCAGTGGGTGGAAAATGGAATTATGACCAAGAAAATCGTAAGCCGCCCAAGAAAAAGCTACAGACTCCAACAATTTTAACTTTTGAACCTGATACTATTACTCAAGAGGTAATTGCTTGGGTAAAACAGGAAAAATTCTCTGACTACGGCAAAATTGAACCTTTTAATTGGGCAGTAACCAGGCAACAAGCACAACAAGTTTTGACTCATTTTGTGCAAACAAACTTATCTCAGTTTGGCACTTATCAAGATGCCATGCTAACGGGAGAATATACTCTCTGGCACAGCTTAATTTCTCCTTATTTAAATTTAGGTTTACTTGAGCCGATAGAAGTAATTGATGGGGTAGAAACTGCCTATTATCAACAGGAATTACCTCTAAACAGTGTTGAAGGTTTTATTCGTCAGGTAATGGGATGGCGAGAATATATGCACGGGATCTATCATTTTCAGCCAGAAAACTATAGTCAAAACAACTGGTTTAACCATCAACAACCCTTACCAGAATTCTTTTGGGATGCCAGTAAAACGCCAATGAACTGTCTGCACCAAACTATCACCCAAGTCGAGTCAACAGCCTATGGACATCATATCCAGAGATTGATGATTTTAAGTAACTTTGCTCTGATTGCAGGCATTTCTCCCCAAGAGATTGAAAACTGGTTTCACAGTGCTTTTATTGATGCCTACGACTGGGTAATGCAGACTAACGTGATTGGGATGGGGCAATTTGCCGATGGTGGGATTCTCGCTTCTAAACCGTATGCTGCTTCGGCTAACTATATCAACAAAATGAGTGATTATTGTGGGAATTGTCAATACAACAAAAGCGATCGCACAGGAGAAAAAGCCTGTCCCTTCAATTTCTTTTACTGGGATTTTCTGGATCGTCATCGCGATCGCTTAAAATCTTTGGGCAGAATGAATTTGGTTTTGAGTCACCTTCAGCGTCTTTCTAACAGCGAATTAGAGCAAATAAACTTATTAGCAAGCCAATGGTGGGAAAATCAGTGAACAAGCCCAATAGTATGAGATTACTATTTTCCAGACAGCGAGTAAAAATTATTAATTCTTATTTTTAGCAACTAATTTACCCCATAGATTCCCCACAGTTTCCACAAGCTTTTTAATTATTTTCCACATTTTACCCAGGTTTTTCCACAGGCAAAGACGCAGTAATCAAGTCTTGAGTCTTCGATCGGGGATTTTATCTCTTTACCAAATATTAACCGCTTATTAAGCCCCCTTTGTAAAGAAGCGTAAAAAAAAAGTGGTTAAAACTATAGTTTTTTCGTGGTCTTATGAGTTTTTTAAGAGTTGTCTTAATATTTAGTAACATTGACAAACACCCCCCTTTTTAGACGACAATAAATCAGCAAGCACTTGATGAGTCAAACTTCACTACAACAGATGAAGGCTATATTTCAACCCGTCAACCAATATGTCAAGCCTTTTTTTGTCTTTAACCTTTAAATAAAGGTTTTCTTAATCGCGAAAAAAGCAATGGTCTTGCATATTTGAAAAAAGCCGTTGTGTTACATAAAAACGAAAATAATCATACAAATGGGAGCATTTAACTAACCATGAACTCGACTGTAAGCATTTTGGCGGAAATTCCTGAAGAATTACATTTATCATTAAAAAACTATCTTGAGACTCGTCCTCAGTGGGATCAAGATCGTGTTTTTGCTGCTGCCCTCTCTTTGTTTTTGTTACAAAACAGCAATGGACAAACTACGGAAGCTTCCCAAAATTATCGTGCCTGTGCCAGAGTTTATCTAGAAACCCTGTTTCAATCGAACTAAATCTCTAAGCGAAGGTATTAACCTTTAACATAAATACTAGTCTCAACTGCTAATTTATTCATTCCTGTGACTCCTGATTCAACTACGCTAATTATTCCTGAATTAATTATTGGTTTAGGCAACCCTGAACCAAAATATGACAAAACTAGACACAATATCGGTTTTGATGCAGTTGATGAATTAGCTCAAGTTTGGCAAATGCCTTTAAAAGAAAATAAGCGTTTTCAAGGTTTATTTGCCGAGGGAGTTACACCAGGAGGGCAAAAAATACGTTTGTTAAAACCTCTTACTTACATGAATCGTTCAGGACAATCAGTAAGGGCAGCAGTAGACTGGTACAAACTCCAGCCACAATCTGTATTAGTCATTTATGATGATATGGATTTACCTATAGGTAGACTAAGAATCCGTCTATCGGGATCGGCTGGAGGACACAATGGCATGAAGTCAATTATTGCTCATTTAGGCAGTCAAGATTTTCCACGTCTCAGAATTGGCATTGGTAAGTCTGATGCTAAAAAAGAAACTATTAGCCACGTTTTAGGAAAATTTACGCCCACAGAAGCCCAAGTTATTACAGAAATATTATATACATCAGTTAAAGCGATCGAATTTAGTTTTAAGGAAGGGATTGAAAAATCGATGAGTCGGTATAATAGTTTCGTTGTTAACTTAGAAAAATAACCTCTTTCAACCCTTTATTTAAAATAAAGTTTAGTAGAATTACGCGATCGCGATCATAAAAGTAACAAAAATATTAGGTTAGTTTGTTGATTTATTGTGTTGATTTTCTCTTTCAACTTAATCTGCAATCTAATCTAAATTTTATGAAAAAAATCTTTTTTATTCTTTGTTTTTACCTTTTTTCGCCTTCTCTTTCATCTTGTATGGCTGTAGATTTAGGCATTCAAACTCAAGTTAACAATCACAAAACTCAATCATTTTGTGATGATGTCAGCACTCAAGAATCGACTCGCATAATTCAAGAAGAAAAAAGTCAAATTCTCCTCAAACAAATAGACGAACAATTAATAAAAACATTTGGTTCTTCTGAATTGCCTAAAAATACTATGATTACACGTCAACATTGGGATTCACTGCGTGATCTAGGTTTTCATTACGACGAACAAGGTATGTATAGTAAATCTCTAGAAATCTATCGACTAACATTAGCGATGACTAGACTAGCTGAAGGTGGGGAAGCAGAAGGAATGTCATTGCACGACTTAGGTTTTAGTTACAAAAATCTCAAGCAGTATCCAGAAGCTTTAGAATGTTATCAAAAAGCTTTACGTATTGCGAAGCAAGATCAATCGGATTTGGCTGAAGAACGTCAAGTTGCTTGTCTCAACAATATTGGTGAAGTGTATCGCAATCTCAAACAATATGATCGAGCGTTGATGTATTATTATCAAGGGTTAGCGATCGCCAAAAATAACCAAGATCGTGATATGCAACCCTTTCTTGAAATCTTATTGAAAAACATAGAAGAGGTGAAAAAATTATCAGAATAATAAATTTAGTATTAGCGATCGCAGTATTAATGTTGAGACAACATTAGAATATTCATGGTAAGGGATAGGAAATAATAAGAAGTTACCTTAAACCAACAAGATAATCAAAATTTCCTTCTCCCACATTTTGTCTTAAGGTCTGCATAATACGCTCACTATTATCGTAAGGCCCTGAAATAAAATACGGTTTGCCCTGGTGACCAAAGGTTAATTTCGGCTGAGCGTTCCAAGTGCCTAAATGATTCTTGGTTTTCTGAAAATCCTTGTGAGGCTTAAATCCTAGCTCGGTAGCATAATTGACCGCACCATAGACAATTGCTTGTGCCTGTTGTAAAGTAATCTCCTGATAACCATCGGGAAATCCTTGATAAGCCATTTTCAGGAATTGTTGGTATTTGATGTCATTAAGTTTCTTCTCTCCCATCGTATTTTTTAGCCCTAGACACCAATAGTCAACCAAGTAAGAACAAACCACAAAACGCTTATATCCTGTAGTTCTTGTCACTAAAACCATTCCCAAACCACCTACGTCATGCTCGTCCAAAGTTTGAGCCGTCAACAATCGCTCCGCACAGTTAACATTAACTAAACATTGGGCAACAGGGGCTAATTCTCTAGTTTCCGCTCTGGTTATGACAATTTGTTCTGCATTTGTTTTAATCACAGAGTTAACTTCAGACACTTTTAACCCTAACTTACGGGCAATTTGCTTCGAGGTTAAACGTTTATCGCGTAAAGCGAGAATTTCTGACTCAAGCTCGGAAGTCATAGTAAAAGTGATGTGCTAGTGTACGAAAATACTTAACAAGAACATTATTATGCTCTGGGACAATTTCTGACCCAAGGTATTAACAGTTATTAATATTGCATTTAATTATCTAAAAGCAAGGGATTAAATAATGTCAGATAGTTATCAGGAGTACGAACTAGCTTGTCAACAGGAAAGAGAGCGCAATAGTCAATTATTAGAACAGTTTGCCACCTGGTTACAAGCCAAACAACTAACAGAAAAAACAATTAACAATCACCTCACTAACGTTGATTTTTATATCAATGAATTCCTCTTGTATGAATTTCCAATTACTGAAGCTAAAGAAGGAATAACGAGTGTTGATATGTACTTTGGCTATTGGTTTATCAAAAAAGCGATATGGGCAAGTCCCTCATCGATCAAGAGTAATGCAGCCAGTTTGAAAAAATTTTATGGTTTTCTTCAGGAACAGGGTCTAATCTCCGTAGAAGATTTTACAGATTTAAAGGAAACGATTAAAGATAATATGCCAGATTGGCTAGCTACCTTAAGCCGTTATGATGACCCTGACATTGATGATATGAGAGAGGTTTGGAGATATTAGAAAGCTTGTTTTTCAAATTAATAGCGATCGCGCGTGATATAGCCGTACAAAATTAGATTAGGACATTAATAGTAATCGGCTCGTAAGTAGGAAATAGGAAGTAATAATAGTAAGAGCAGCGACTGATTCCACTGTGCTAACTGTGCTAACTGTCCCAGCGTTTTTCGGTATGGCTATAAGAGCTAAGCTGTTACGCATTTATATTACTGGTTGAAAAAGGAGTCAGAATTCAGGATTCAGGACAGGTGTTTTCAAGCTAATTTTCTACCAAGATGATATGCAGTTTAAATGCACTTTAGCTTAAAACTTTAATTTAACAATCTTTTTGACCTATGGTATTGCCTCCGCATAATATATAAAACCGCTTCTAGAATATACTAAAAGCGGTTAAGAATAATATAGCGGTTCTCAAATTAATGAGGCACATTTTGCAAGCGTGCCTAGTGCAAGCGTGCAAAATGTGCCTCGCTTCACCGAGGTGTACCTCACTCAACCGAGAATTGCTATATTTATTAGCTATTAATTACTAGTCAGTTAACGACTAGTTAATCACGGCTATTCATAGCAATCAATAAACGGAGAATAAAAACAAAAAGATTAATGTAAGTCAGGTACATTGAAAGAGCAGCAGGTAAATACTGTTCATCTTCATAAGTGCGAGGCAGAATATAAAAATCAACTACAGCCACTCCCGCAAACAGAGCTACCCCAACACCAGAGATAGCAACCTCTAGCCAACCAGGAGTATAGACACCGAAAACAGAGAAGAGCAATTGTCCAATTAAAACAACTAATAAAGCTGTAACACCAAGACGTACTGTCTGAGCAAGAGCTAAACCATCTTCATTACTAAGATTAGAGCCGATCTTACGTCCCAGGATAAAGGTAACACCGCAACCCAGAGCAGCAATAGCAACCCCCTGAATACCAACTCCTGAATTACTCAGAGCTAGATAAACAATTCCACTGAGGGTATAACCAGATAAGAGACTATAAAGAGCTAGTAAAGGTAAAGCAGTACTTTTGTTTCCTTGTTCAGCAACTCCACGAGCTACAAAAAAGAGAACTAATTCCGCAATTAATGCTCCAAAGAAGGTAGGTGTAAATAAATCTGGACGAGAATCAATAACCCCTAAACCGCCATAAGTACCGAGAGCAGTTAAAACCAGACCACCACCTAAATATGGTAGAGCGTTAGTAATGACATTAGGGCCAAGGATCGCTTGTCCTTGTGCCTCCTGAATTGCTTTTCTAAAGTTACTAGTATTACTCATGAATTTCTTTTGACTAAAATCAATATTGATAGTTTAAACTTACTTATTTACATTGATCTTAATTCAACTAAGAATTTTAAGGTGTATGAGGATTACCGAATATTGGCAGGATAACAGAAGATTTTTAGTTGACTGCCAAGGAAATTAAGACTTATGGATAAAGCAGAGAGGCGATAAAGCGTTCAGTGTAATACAAAGCCAGCTGATTACTAACCCCAGGAAAAACTGCATCAAAGGCGTGTTCCGCCCAAGGGATTTCTAGCCAAACAGCACGATTACCAGTTGCGCGGAGTTGATTGTATAGCTGTCGTCCAAACTTGGCTTGTACTATGTGATCGCGTCCTCCATAAACTAGTAGAGAAGGAGGAAGAGTCGCTCTAACGTAACTGTTGGGAGAAGCTTTTTTATAGAGTTGTGACAGTTCGTCTGGTGTTCCTCCCAAAAAGTTATGGAGGATAGTATGGGTGTCGATGGGATTGGGGAAAGGTGGGTCATGGTATCCTTCTACTAGGTCAGTAGGGCCGTAATAGCTGATCACGGCTCGAAAAGGGATGGCATCTTGCTGATAGGCAGCCAGAGTTGCTAGATGACCTCCTGCTGAGCGACCCATCACAGCCATTCGTTGAGGATCGACTTCGAGATTATCTGTCTGCTCTTGAATATAATGCAAAGCTGCTTGTACATCCTCCAACTGAGCAGGAAACTTATACTGGGGTGCGTGACGGTAATCAATCGTTATCACCGAATAACCTTGGGCTGCCATGTAACAACTAAATGTCTCATAGCTATCAGGAGTGCCTTCTCTCCAAGCTCCTCCGTAGAGGATGATCACGGCTGGATACTTTCCTGTAAGCAAAGGTCGGTAAAGATTTAGTTTGAGGTCAACTTGATCGCAATAGGCAAAGATGATCCCTCTTTGAATACGAACCTCCTGTTTACAAATGCCCCGAAAAACATCTGCCAGAACAAATGGCTGGGGACGCATTCGGGCTTGTAAGTCTTGAGGAACGTGTTGTAAATAGTCTGTTCCCAAACTTGTTGCCATCTCGGCAGCAAATTGACTATTTGTCCTAGGTAACTGACTTAATGGCAGTAAGCTTAACAGCAGACCAAGTAAACTACAGATTAAGATGAGAGCAAACAACCAAGTATTGTCAACAACAACTGTTAACAGAAGCGCGATCGCATTAAGGGCAATTAGCCAAGGGCTAACTTCTGGTGCACCCACTCCTAGAGGTAGCAAGGAGAAAGTAGGGGCAGGAATAACAATCCAAAGACTAAGGAACAATCCCAACATACTTAAGAGTAAGGGGACTAACCATAAGAACTGCAAAATTCCTAATAAGTTTGCTTGAGACATCTGAGAGATCTACTAAAAGTATAGTTTGACAATCAATCACCAATGTAAACTATAGTCGGTAGATCTAAGCAGCGGCAGCATGATCCAAACGCGCAACGACTTTGAATCCCCTTTTCTTCTCCCCCGCCTCGAACTTCTCTATTGTCACATCGACGGAATTAGCACTTGGCTGTGTGATCAGCCCGTTTAGATAAAGCAACACAGCACGGTTTCTTTCATTCATCGTTCTGAAATTCTCATTACGCACGTCTATACGTAATACATAGAGCTACAATATTTTGGCGATTACCCGAAGGGTACGCTACGCGATTGGCTATGCCTACGGCAGCTACGCAAACGCCAGCCCGAAGGGCATCGCTATATCTCAGACAGATTTGACAACTACAAACTGAAGTGCGGAATGAGAATTGTAACTCTTCTGACTTCTGACTTCTGACTTCTGACTTCTGACTTCTGACTTCT
>CAYMWC010000193.1:0-11228 GCA_964393695.1 uncultured Pleurocapsa sp. | reverse complement strand
AACTGGGTTTAACAAGCCCACGCTTACCCGTGAGGGAAGCGATGGGTAATTGACCTTAGAAGTTTCTTAACTTGGCATTTTACTAGTTGAGTTTACATAACAAGTTCGATAGAACCTAAATTAATCAACATAAATATCTTCTCCAGGTTCAGTCGATTCATATTCCCATTCAATATCAGGCATTGCTTCAAACGCTTGACGTACTGATTTTTCCCACAGGTTGCGGATTTTGGCAATATAAGGCGCACCCAGGCGCAATTCTAGGGTATGATGCAGGTCAAAGCTATCAGTTTTATACATTACTAAATTAATTGGTGGCCCAACCGAAATATTTGATTTCATCGTCGAATCAATAGATAGTAAGGCACATTTAGCAGCATCTTCTAGAGGAGTATCATAGGTTATGGTGCGATCAATAATGGGCTTTCCATATTTAGTTTCTCCTATCTGTAAAAAGGGAGTTTCTTTAGTTGCTTGAATAAAATTACCTTGGGAATAAATTAAATATAATTTTGGAACTTCTCCCTTAATTTGTCCCCCCAATAAAAAGTTACAACTAAAGTCAATACGGTCTTTTTCTAACCAAGGACGATCTATATCTTGGATTTCTCGACTTTTACTACCAATATAGGCAGCAATGTCATACATAGTTGCCAGGGTATGCAGATTTGTTGCTTCTTGATTTTCAATATCTCGATTTAGTCTAGCTAAGACTCCCTGAGTCACCGATAGACTACCTGAAGCACAAATAATAATTACTCTGTCCCCTGGTAGGGATAAATCAAACAGCTTTTTATAAGTGGAGATATAGTCTACTCCAGCATTAGTACGAGAATCAGCAGCCATCACAATCCCAAACTGATTGATGATCCCAAGACAATAAGTCATATAGTTTAGATATATTGGAAATTTATTTTTATCGGTTAATTTAATTATTTAACTGATGACCACAACTACTACAAAAGCGATCGCTTGGTTTGGCTTGAACACCACATTGGGAACAAAAACGTTTGGTGTCAGTTGTTCGTGATTTTTTACCAAAATTCATCGACATATTGCCCATCTGCATCGACATTGAATTGAGATCCATTGACATATTACCCATCCGCAGAGGTTGCATTGGTTCAAAGTTTACTTTTTGTTCAGGAGGATCGGTAACTGTTTCTAAATCTACTGGTGTGGAATTGGATAAGGGTGGTATGCCGTTAATCGTGCTAATCCCGTTAGATTGTATTTGAATAAAGTATTGACCGTTACTTCCCTCAATTTGTAAAATAAAACCTTGTCCCGTCTGGAATAATTGTGGTGTTCTAACCCAATTGCCTGTAGTAAAGCTGCTGCTTTGACTTTGTTGTTGTCCTCGACTGCTGCTAGTCAGAGTAATTTGAGTTTGCATACCCTGATTACTAATGGTTAGTTGTTGAGTACCGTTAAGAATTGCTTGATAAGCCATAACACCCCCCATAGTTAATATTCTAATTATTATAAAAAAAGAGATTTTAAGAAAGTGTTGTGTTGATTGTTCTTACGAAATACCCAAGGCAGTTGGTTGATTTGAGGTGGGAAAAGAGCGATCGCTTATGGAGTCGATATACACTTC
The DNA here is from genome assembly GCA_964393695.1 of uncultured Pleurocapsa sp. Lineage (GTDB taxonomy): Bacteria > Cyanobacteriota > Cyanobacteriia > Cyanobacteriales > Xenococcaceae > Waterburya. The sequence continues at coordinate 9,628 of CAYMWC010000193.1, read as the reverse complement.
CATATTATCTAGTTGAACATCACCAAAAACCGTAGCAAAAGCAGTATCCGCTGCATCTCTACCTGTACCAATACGCACTAAGCCTTCAATGGGTGCAAGACGAGTCGCATCAAATAAATACCAGTCATTTCCCAAATAAGCTTCAAAACAGGCATGAAAATCTGGCGGTTGTAACTGCCAAGCATAGGCGGAAACGAATCTAGCAGGAATATTTAAAGCACGACAAAAAGCAATGCCTAAATGAGCAAAGTCGCGACACACCCCTGCTCTTTCGGTTGCTGTATCATAGGCAGAGGTTTGAGAATCGGTACTGCCAGCAATATAGGTAATTTTTGCGTAAATCCAATTACAAATAGCCTCAACTCTACTATAACCAGGGTCAAGAGTGCCAAACTCATCTTGTGCTAACTTCATCAGGCGATCGCTTTGGCAGTAGCGAGATGGGTATAAGTACGGGATAACATCTAATGGTAACTCGGCTGGGGGAATTTCTGATAGTTCGCTAGGATTGTCTGCATTGTGTTGAAGTTCTACCGTTGCTTGATAGGATATATTTAATTTGCCTGGTGGTGCAACCAAGCGAAAATAGCTGTTTTCTATGTTAGGAACACTGTATGTTTCGTAATCGAGATTAGGTTGAATTTGCAGATTTTTATCGAGGACTTGCTGATATTGGTTTTCTATTGCACAAATATTAAAAATAAAAGTGCAGGTGCTAGCAAGATCATAATTAAGTTGACATCCAAGTTTAAATTTCATCGCATATACTCTGGACAAGAAATTATCAAATATAGGTGGCATACAAAACAATACCCACCAGATTTTTTCAATAACAAACTATTGATTAGCTATAGTCATCCTTTATACTTCATCCCTTATCCTTTTAAAAATGTTTAACAACATAACTAATGGACATAAATATACTATTGTTTGACAAATACTTTCGCTTCATATTCAGGTAAGTCAACCATAATTTGATTATCACCTGCTTCGATATCGTAATCACCTGTCCATTCATGCCAAGTACCATTGTCAGGGAAATTAGGAACGGTATACCCAGCTAAGAATTGCTCGGAGAAGTTAGCTACAACCACCACGCGAGAACCTTCTTCATTCCAGCGAGTATAAGCAATTACCTTTGATTCTGGGTCTTCATAGAAGAATTCGATATTTTCTGTATAAAGCGCTTGGTTATGTTTGCGTAAATTAATCAAACCTTTGTAATATGACAAAAGATTTTGATTGAGATCTCCAGCTAACAAAGTCCAATCAATTTTACGAGATTCTTGAGCTAGTGGCTGATAGTCCGCAAATTCCTCTCCCATCCAAACCATAGGGATACCTACCGCAGTCATCATTAAAGCTACAGCTAATTTAACGCGTTTAAAAGCAGCTTCATCTAGGATACCACGATCGCCCAATTCCACCATTACTCTTTGGTGATCGTGGTTGGTAATATAATTGACTAAGTTAGTTGCACCCATAAAGCCTTTACGTTTACCGTCCAGTACGTCTTTAAGCTCTTCTGGTTCATAGCGATCGCCACAAATATGGGCTACAACATTAGCATAGAAGCTATAGTGCCAACAACTATCCATTGGGCCTTCTAAGTTGGTAATCGCTGGGGTTTCAGGAATGTGTTCGGCAATATTAATAAAGGGTTTTGCGCCTGCTGTCTGTTTAGCATGATCGACAATCCAGTGCATAAAATCATAGTTGTCGATTTGCTTGGCTGCATCATAGCGAATACCGTCGATGTGATATTCTCTAATCCAAAAGTCAACTGTATCGCCAATAAATTTCCAAGCTGGTTTGAGATCTAAATTTTCGTCGTAGTGTTCGTAGTTGAATTCGGGCCCCCAACTGTTATCTGGATCTGTAGGAGAATGATAATACCAATAATCATGGTCAATTTGAGTTAGGGGACAATCGGTATTGGAGTGATTGTAAATCCCATCGAGAATTACTCGAATACCTTTACCATGACACTCATCAATTAGGTGCTTTAATTCATGAGTAGAGCCATAATTAGATTCGGCAGCAAAAAAATGTTGGGGACTATAACCCCAACTATAAGTACCAGGATTTTCTTTAACTGGCATCAACTCAATAGCATTAATACCTAAGTCTACTAGATAGTCTAGTTTTTCAATAACGTGCTGATATTTACCCCGAGACTTGGGATCGTCTTCACCCCCTGAAAAGTCACCAACGTGAAGTTCGTAGATAACCAATTCATGGTCTGGAGGCAGGGGTTTGTTGTCGTGCTTCCAAACATAGGTATCAACAATTGGTTCTCCATCTTTAATTGTAATCGTGCCGTTTTGACTTTCTGGCGCAATATTTACCGCATAAGGATCGACTATTTCTACCCATTCATCTGGTTCTACAAACCAACTTTTAGAACGAACACGGAATTTATACTCGTATTCTCCATCTTGTAATTCGATTTTAGTTCTAAAATAGCCATCTTTTCCTTTTTCCATTGCTACAGGTTGCCAATCTGAAAAAGAACCAATAACAGCAGCCTCTTTATTGTACGGAGCAAATAACTTGAATTCTGTTAAACTTGTCATAATCTACTCACCCCAAAGTGATAAAAAAGATTTGGGTGCTGTTTGCAAGTATATTGAGTGTATTAATGTAAAAACATCTATCGAGGGGATGAATCAAAAGTCAGGAGTTAGTGAATAATTAATTTCTCAATTCTCTAGTATTTAATAAATGTCTGAGTCTATTAATACTGTTAGAGGGAGATGGCACAATTACTATTTCGGCTTTAGAAAGCGATAAGCCTGACGGCATGGCTCCGCTACACTTCTATCAATTTTCTGTCGTTGATGATGGAAAAGGAATTGATCCTAAACATCAAGAGCGAATTTTTGGAATATTTCAAACCTTTTTCCTACTTTGCTATCTGCTACTTGCTAATTTTAAAGTTTGTCGTATCTTAGCCACAAAGACGCCACGTGATTGTCATATTTGCGCGTCAGAATTATAGATTAAGTCGAGCAAGATTATACAAAACTAGTAATTTTCACAACTTATGAAAAAACTTATTTTTTACTCTACTTTAATTGTCACCTTAATTGCTAACGGTATATCCCCCAGATCGGCAAAGGCTGACGAATTTAGTGCAAATCAATCATCTGTGCAAATAGCTTCAATATCTGATTTTAGTAATAGCTTTGACTCAAACCCCAGTAATGACACTCTTGCTGAAAATAATTTAAATAAAATTATTGGGGTAACAGGATTAACTGTGGGTACAGGGGTAATCGCTTATCATTTATCTAAAAATAATAAATCCGCTTTGGCTAATTTTTCTCACACTAATACTGATACTTTATTATTAGATCGGGTTAGTCCTAAACTACGCCAACAGTTATTACGGTTGATTAATAATAAACAAACAGCCAATCGACTTTTAATAGGTACACTTTCAAAATATGGCGATCATTCCCCTAACTGGTTAGCAGAAAAAGTTATTTACGATCTACAACGCGATCGCCGTTAACAATAGTGATTGTTTCTATCTTTTGATAGATGTCTGAATTGATTAATAATTTTATACTTTCATTAATAAGAATATTAGTCAAATAGTCAAATAAGTAAAGCAAAAATGAGTACTGAAAACAGAGTTAAAGCAACAGCTAAAAATATAGAAGGTAAAGTTCAAGAAGCAGTAGGTGAAGTTACAGGTAATCCTCAAGATAAAGCCGAAGGTCAAGACAAACAAGCAGACGCTCAAGTGCAACACAGTGTCGAAAACGCCAAAGACAAAATTAAAAAAGCGATCGACTAATAAATTTAAATTTCCTGTATAAGTCCCACACTATTTGTTTGTGTTAAGTGTAAATGAGCAATTATGAATAAAAAAGTTATTTTTAAACGGCAGTTTTATTCATGAAATAAATCTAACAAATTATTAATAAGTTCACTCTTCTTTGGGATTTGACAGTGTTGAATCTCAATTTTTTTATTTGAATAGTTTTTAAATATTTTGAAAACGGCAATTTATAACTTCTGATATACACTTAATAAACTACAAATTCTTATTCTTAAATTAGAGTATTTATCCAAATCGCTTCAACAATGAAAGAACCAGAATTTACAATTGGTGTCGAAGAAGAATATCAAATCATCGAGCCACAAACTGGGGAGCTATGTGGTAAGGCAGAGAAAATAATTGGGTATGCCAAACAAAAATTAGATCAAGATGTTGTCAATTATATTGTGGCACAAACTAAAGTAATGATTTGCTAATTAACTTCCACTTAATTTCCACTTGAATTCAAGCAATTAGAAAGTAGAAAGGTTTATAATTTTGACGCTCCCCCACACTCATTTTCGGGGGATTCCTCCTGCACAGGGATCTTCAGAGACCTTTCCCTTCAGAGGCTGTCTTGCGACAATCGCTTGAAGCGCAATTGGTTGAACTTAAGGTAAGACTGGCTTTATTCGCCAACGAACCAAGAAAAATCAAAAAATAGAGACTAATTACTCTATGAGCTAATTTTAAAGATAATAAATATTACCAACCCTAAGCCGATGCAACTGATAAGATCTTCAAATCAACAATCATCAGCAGATAAACAGAGGTATAGTGGCAATTTCTTCAGAGCAGCTATGGGAGCAAGTTTTAGCACACCTCAAGGAACGTCTGAGTCGTCCCACTTTTGAGACTTGGATTCAAAATGCCACTGTGGAACATTTAAATGCTGATTATTTAACGATTTTGACTCCCAATGCTTTTGTGATGAATCATTTACAAAAGCATTATCTGCATATTATCAGTGATGTGGTGACAGAAATTATCGGTAAACCTCTGGAAATTCGTTTAAAATCTCAACAAGGGGGAAATCTAGCTTTTTTGACCGATCAAGCAAATATTGCTGCCCAAACATATCCCAACAACGCCAAAAATTCTTTCAAACCAACTAAATTAAATCCCAAATATACTTTTTATAGCTTTGTAGTTGGCCCGACAAATCGGATGGTACACGCTGCCTCTTTAGCGGTTGCTGAGTCGCCAGGACGAGATTTTAACCCCTTATTTTTATGTGGTGGGGTAGGTTTGGGTAAAACCCATTTAATGCAGGCAATTGGACATTATCATCTTGAAATTAATGCTGATGCCAGGGTTTTTTATGTTTCAACGGAACAATTTACTAACGATCTGATTGCTGCAATTCGGAATGATAGTATTCAAACTTTTCGGGAACACTATCGCACCGCCGATATTTTATTGGTAGACGATATTCAATTTATTGAGGGTAAGGAGTATACCCAAGAAGAGTTTTTCCACACCTTTAATACCCTGCACGAAGCAGGTAAACAAGTAGTCTTAGCTAGCGATCGCCCTCCACACCAAATTCCCAAGCTACAAGAGCGTCTTAGTTCTCGTTTTTCGATGGGTTTAATTGCTGATGTGCAAGTGCCAGACTTAGAAACGCGCATGGCAATTTTACAAAAAAAAGCGGAATATGAAAATGTGCGTCTGCCTAAAGAGGCAATAGAATATATTGCCAGTCAATATACCTCTAACATTCGTGAACTAGAAGGAGCGTTAATTAGAGCGATCGCTTATGTTTCGATTTCGGGATTATCTATGACTGTCGAAAATATTGCTGCGGTGTTAAATCCTCAAGTAGAACAAATTACCGCCTCTCCTGAAACAATTCTGGAAGTAGCCGTAGAAGTTTTAAATGTCTCCCTAGAAGATTTAAAAAGCAACTCTCGCCGTCGCGAAATTAGCCGTGCTAGACAGATTGTCATGTATCTAATGCGACACCACACTGATTTGAGTTTACCTCGCATTGGAGAAAAGATTGGGGGCAAAGACCACACCACAGTTATGTATAGTTGCGATAAGATCGCCAAACAACTACGACAAGATCGTCAATTAAATCAAACTATCTCTTTATTGAGCGATCGCATTAACTTTGTTAGTCGGCAAAAGTCTAAAAATTAAGTATCGCAGAATTAGCACAGTTAAATCGAGCTTTTAAATCAATTTAACTTTAGAATTAAAGAAAAGTAACAAAGCTAACACCAGGGAAAATAAAATTCCTGGAAATCCCACGATAAAAGTACTTGGCATTTTATATGAAGTTACTATTTCTTTCTCCTTGTATTCCTGATTCTAATGGCACTGGTTGGCAGCAGCGAGCATTTCTTTTCCTTAAATCATATTCCGAGCTATTTGAGATTACATTTATTTGTTGTAACTTTTCTGGGCAAAAAGTAACTGTCGAACAAAGGGATTCTCTTAATTTACTTTGTCGTCAAGTCTTAGTCTTTGAATCTGGCAATGTGGTTCTTAAAAAGAGTTTATCCAAAAATTTGTTGCGTTTCTTTTCCGACAAGCCATTTTTTGTTTCAGCAAGCTTTGAGAGTACTTTCTTAAAAACCTTACTAAAAAGTGCTGATGAAGCAGATCTGATTCATGCTTCTCGACTCGAACTATTTTCTTTAGTTCCTTCAAGTTACTATTCTCAAAAGATGATTTTAGATCTAGATGAATGTCACGTCACACTGTTTAAGAGAAAAAAAAATTATTATTTTTCGTCTGATTTTAAAGGAAAGTTAGAAAAAACCATTAGAAGCTTTGATAATTTGCGAGTCCAATACTATCAAGCTAATGCAGTTAAAAAAGCTAAGGTAACTTGTGTATCTTCAGAGGTTGAAAAAAGTAGAATCGGCAATTCAGCACGTATAGTTGTTGTTCCAAATGTGGCGAAATGTTTGCCTGCAATCCCCAAAATTGAAAATAGTTTTCCGAAGCGACTCCTGTTTGTTGGTAATCTAAGTGCGCCTACGAATATAGATGCTGTAATGTTTTTTGCCGAGGAAATATTTCCCAAAATCTTAGCTCATGATCCCCATTGTGTATTTCATATCGTTGGGCGACAACCTTCTCTGGAGATAATTGCTCTAACAAAATATGACAAAATTAAGTTAACAGTCGATCTTCGCAATATTGAACAAGCCTATTTGGATGCTACTGTGGGAATAGTTCCTATGCGTTTTGGTACGGGGACGAAGCTTAAATTACTTGAGGCTTTTGGATTTGGTATTCCCTGCGTTAGCACCTCTCTTGGTTGTGAGGGTTTATCTGTCAGCAATCAAGAACACCTTTTAATAGCGGATACCCCAGACGAGTTTGCTGTCGCCTGTATACAACTATTAGAAAATTTAGACTTGCAAAGGAGAATTGCCGATTCTGCTTGGAGATATGTAGATCAATTTCACCGCCCAGAAAACGTAAAAACTACTATTTTTAATAAGCTTCTTGGCGTTGCTGAAAAATAATGACATATGTCGCAAAATAAACAAAAAGAATAAAAATAGTTTTTATTCTCAAATGACTTTCGCTATTTTGTCAAGTTTTTCCACAGGTTAAGGCTAAAAACCTAAAGTTATCCACAAGTTATCCACAGGCAGATATTTTAGCATTCAGAATAATAATAGTAGAACCTACGTTTAATGTCAGATGGATTTACTTGATGAGTTGAAAATAACCGCCTCAACTTCCTGGCACAATGCTATAAATAAAGCAACTGCTTGGGATAATTATTTTGTGAATAGTATCAGTAACTCCATAACCTCTGCTATGAATGACTGGTTGGAACAACATCCTATTTTGGCTTGGTTATTTAATCATCCTTTTATCAGTTTAATTGTTGGTTTCATTACGGTCATCTTGATTGTTAGATTAATTTTGACAATTTATCGAGCGATCGCTACTACTATAGATCGGATGTGGTTATGGATTCTGCAATCTCCATTTTTATTACTTAAATTTCTCTTTGGCTGGGAAGTTAAACCCAAGAATAAAATTCCTCAGACTACTATTACTAACTATGAGGTAACAAATAACTCTGAACAGTTAGAAGAGATTATGAACTGCTTAGCTACAATACAACAGCAACAGGAAGAGATTTTACAAGATATTGCTCTGCTCAAGCAATTATCGCCAGTTAGAGAATCAAAGCAGATAATGTTAAATCCTGAACAACTCAATTTTAGACAAAAAAAATCATCAGAAAATAATTCTAATGATGACTGATGACTGCTAATTACGATGAACCATTAAATATTGACCATTACCGAGGATTTCTCCTTGACAAGCATCAAAATAGGCAATGAATAATTGTAAATACAGTCGCCACATACGCCGAAAGTGATCGTAATTCATGCCGTAATCTAAATCTTTAATCTGCTCTTGATAGCGATCAAAATTCTTGAGCCAAGCTTGTAGAGTTTGAGAATAGTTTGAACCATTAATAAACCAATGTTGAATCGTTTTTAGATGGCTATTGCAACTAGGAATCATTTTTTCATGCCAAACTCTTCCTCTAGGAAAAATATATTTCTCGAGATAGATATCACCAATGTTGTGAGGCAATCTGGCAGTAATAATATGAATGAAAACTTGACCATCTATTTCTAAAAAAGAGGCAATTTTTTCCAATGATTTAGTTAAATTGCCAATATGCTCAAATAGTCCTACTAAAATGATTTTCTTAAACTTCTTGTCAAAATTTACTTGATTAAAATCTCCTTCGATTAGTGTGAATCTCTCTGAACTAAGATGGCTATTAGGATCTTGCATTTTGCCACGAATGTACTGACATTGCTCATGACTTAAATTTAAACCAGTAACTTGAGCATTCGGAAATTTATGCAAAATATAATTAGCAGCACTTCCCCAACCACAACCTATATCTAAGACAAAATCTCCATCTTGAATATTGGCTTTGAGGATCGCATCTTCAAGCATATTTAATTGCGCTGCTTTGAGATCTTGAGCTTCCTCTGACCATAAAGCCATCGTGTATTTGGGATAGAGCAAATTATCTTCTTCCAACATTAAACTAAACATTTTTCGGGGAAGATTATACTGAAGCTTCATTAATTCCTCAGAATTTTCAGCTAAATCTTGGCTTTCTATTAAGACCCATTCTTCAGGAATAAGTAAAGCTGAAAAATGCCGATATAAGATAGCACTAATATTTTTATGGAAATTTTGTAGTAAAAAATCTGGTATGGTCAACCCCTCAAGATATGCTTGTGCTAACTTCAGTTTTATTGCATTGGTAATCCGAATGATCTGGCGATTAGCTTGATAGGGATTGAAATAGTTAGACTTGGGTTTTTCTGAGATATTTATTGAATTTAATGCCTGATTATTCTTGGAGGTGTAACTCATAATAATTCCCTCAAGAGTAAATTAGTTTATTACGTTTTTTAAAGTTTTTTGATTGAATTTCGCATTATAATATCAGTCAATTCATTTTATGTTTGATTTTAAAATTAGATCATTACAAAATATGAATTTTGCAATATATTGTCGTGCTTTTGAATTAATTCATTGTTTCATCAAATAGCTTTTATTAGTTATAAATTAATATTAAAATCCTTAAGTAAAGGCTAGATTGTTTTTAAAATTACAGCAGTTTTCGATTAAGCTATTAAGCGATCGCTTATGCTATTTATCCATCTTAGTTTGGGATACGGAGTGTAATTGCCACCAGTAATTTTTATTAAAAATTCAGTTTACTAGTGACTAACAAACGTATAATTATCGTAGCTAAACGAAATGGCAACAAACAAATTTATCTAC
>CAYMWC010000192.1:0-11249 GCA_964393695.1 uncultured Pleurocapsa sp. | reverse complement strand
TATTTTTAACTGGCTGAATTATTTCTTGATGATTTTTTTAGTCTAAACCACAGTACCATCGGAAGTAACTTGAGCTATTGAGATATCAGTAGCTAGGAAAAGAAAGCCGAAAGTACACAGAGCAAATTGAAATAGAGAAGTAAACCTTAGTCGACTGATGATGTACAGAAAGGCGCGAAGAGCAAGAAACTTTGACACGGTAGTATTATTGTTGGGTTTAAATATAGAGCTTCAAGAATACTACCACTTCAATCGCTTATTGTTCAGATAAATTTTCAATTATTTTAAAGTTTGAAACTATAGCTCTAAATGTCTTAATTTGCTACAGCTATTAGGATGGTAATTTTAGGGATGTTGACAGGTTTGGATTTAAAATAGTCAATAAGCTGTGATGCATTTAAACTGTGTATTATTCTTTTAGAAATCCAATCAGTAAACCCTCTCCTCTACTCCAATACTCCACTACTTCTCTACTTTCCCAAAACAACAAATTAAAAGCTCAACAGCTTACCCTCGATCGCTCAAGCTGCTTGTATATGTCATTTTCTACTCATTATACTCTTTTGGGGGATCTCAAATGGGTTCTATAGAAGTTTTGTCAGTTAATTAGGGATTAAGCTGTGGAGCATGATAGATGGTATTTTGATTCATCAGGTGTGCTGTTTTGATTGGAGATACCATTTCAACGGCAGCTTTTTGGGGTTTCTTTTTACCAATCGGGGGGATTTCTAAGAGATCTCGCGCTCCTGTAATTCCCTGTCCAATAAATAGAAGTAATGCTAAACAATTAAGAATTATGTGGACATTGCGCCAGGTATTAGTGCGATCGCGATAGATATCATCTATAATTGCTAGGGAGAAAATCATCAGGAATGATACCGCGATCCCGTAGTAGTAATGTGACCAATACCATTCTTCTGGTAATCTCCACACTCCCTCTTGTTGACCGAGAATAACTAAACCCATCCCTGTCAGGGTTGCAAAAATTCCACGCCATAATTTCGGTTTAGCTCTTAATAAAAGAATCAGAGAGGCAAGAGTAGCTATAAATATGAAGATAATTAAAAGTGCTTGGGGATTATCTTTTGTCCAAAGTTTTTGTTTAATAAAACTTTTAAAGACAATTGAGTAGGCGAGGGCAATTAAAGATGAAATTACTACACTAGCAGACAGCCAACGCCCAATCTTAACGTGTTCTCGTCCTACCACCGCAGGAATTTGACTTTTACCTGTTTTGCTTTGTAAACGGCGCTGACGAGTCTGCCAAGCAAAATTGCTGACTATGCCTACCATTGGGAAGACAAATGCTACTACCAATATAGGATGAATAAGAGAGACTAAATCTTCACTGCCTAAATTGCTAAAAGCGAGATACTTCTGATGTGCTAATAAAGCTGTCCATGTAAAGTTGTTCATGGTATCTGTGGAGAATTTTGATTAGTTTATTGATTTTGCAACTTCTCTCTAGCAGGTTACAACATGATTATTAAAATAGGCTGAATTTTTCATGATTTTAAAATGTAATATATCACTCTTATTTAAGTTGTTAATTAATTGATGAGGGCAGGCAAGAGGCAAGAGGCAAGAGTCAAGAGTCAATTGGAGTTTTCCACAACTGATTTAGGATGGCTATATCAACTTATGTTATTAAATTGTTGACATTTGTTTGGATAATATTTTAGTTGTTAACTTTATCTGACAAATTTTAGTTGTATGGGAAAAAACTGGATACTGTGTCTGGGTCTTTGTTTGATTGGTTTTAGTTGCTCAACTCCTGTGGCTGGGGAGGTTTTAACCAATAAAAAGTTGACTATATCTATTGGTAATGAGCAGTCCTGGACTGGTAGAAACGGTACAGGTAATCTGAGTTACTATGGATGCGGTCATCAACCTGGTAAATGTATTTATTTGACTGGCGGGACAATCACTTGTCGTAATGGAATTTGTACCAAAACTTGGAAACATCAGAATTATACTTATGTCTTATCCTCGCCTTTGATTGAGGCTAATACTAAAGCTCAAACTCCTTCAACCTTAACTATTTACTCAAAATCACAAGTGATTTTAGAAACAGAATTATCTCCTTTACCTTTTGATAATATTAACTATCAAAAATAGTCGTTGGTGATATAAAGTATAACGTACAAAGTATTTCTATTCGGAGCTTCAGAGCTTCTTGGCTTTTAGGCAGTAGGCTTTTAACTTTTGACTTTTAATTTTTATGATTCCTAATATTTCAACCATAGATTTATTTCAGTTGGCTTCTGGTGATATTTTCACTTTACAGGTATATAAATTTGTAGGTAAACAGTCAGGAAAAAAAGCGTATATTCAAGCAAACTTACATGGTGCAGAAATTGTAGGCAATGCAGTTATTCATCAATTAATTGAATGGTTAACAACTGTAGACGAATCTCAAATATTAGGAGAAATCTGGTTAGTACCTGTCTGTAATCCTTTAGGAGTTAACCAGCGATCGCATTTTTTTTCTACTGGTAGATTTAATAGTTATGATGGCAAGAATTGGAATCGTATTTTTTGGGATTATGAGAAACAAGCCGAGGATTTAAGCGAATTTGCTCAGTCTCAGCTTCAGTCAGATCCTCAGACGATTAGAGATAATTATCTGGCTAAAATTAAACAGGCTTGGACACAAGAATTAGAAGCTATTAAGAAACCTAGTAGTGTGCCGATTAGTCAACAATATCGTTATCAATTACAATCTTTATGTTTGGATGCCAATTATGTAATTGATATTCATAGTTCTAGTAATCAAGGGATTGATTTTACTTTTGTTTTTAAAGAAAGAATTGCTAGTGCTAAATATTTATTATTAGATTATGGAATTTTAATGGATGAATACGATGGTGATGCTTTTGATGAAGGGTTTTTAAAACCTTGGTTAGCCTTAGAAAGAGAGTTGGCTAACTTGGGTAGGGCTATAAAATTTGATGTAGAATCTTGGACACTAGAATTGGGTACAGGAATGGTAATGAATCCCACCTCAGTCGTCCAAGGATCAACAGGAATTAAAAATTATTTGGCTTATAAACAGATTTTATCTTTACCTCAACCACTGACTGAAACTGAAATTACTTTAGTATCAAAAAGCAAAATTCAAAGCTATTATGCTCCCATAGGTGGTATGATTCAAGCGAGATCACCTTTGAAAACTAAGGTTAATTCTGGAGATTTAATTTATCAGCTTTTAACTTTTAATAAACAACAAAGAATACCTAAAGTCATTAATATTTGTGCTGAAACTCAGGGAATAGTTTTTGATATTTCTACTAATCAATGTGTCAATCAGGGTGAATATGTGATGGATATTTTGGAATGCTAATAATAAGTAGCAAAAAAAAAGAAAAGGGAAAAGGGAAAAACCTCTGACCTCTGACCTCTGACTGACCCGTAGCGGTACTAGTGCCTAATCAGTAATCAGTAATTAGTAATCAGTAATTATGAATGAACAAGAATTAAATTTAGAAAATCAAGTTACTACTATTCCCATCGCTCCTGAAGGGTTTAAGTCTGGTTTTGTGGCTATTGTTGGTAGACCAAATGTCGGCAAGTCTACTTTAATGAATCATTTAATTGGACAAAAAGTTGCTATTACTTCTCCTGTAGCTCAAACTACTCGTAACCGTTTACAAGGAATTTTAACGACTCCAGAAGCCCAAATTATATTTGTTGATACTCCTGGTATTCATAAGCCTCATCACGAACTGGGAAAGGTTTTAGTTCAAAATGCCAAAACCGCAATTAAGTCTGTAGATTTAGTATTATTTGTAGTTGATAGTTCGACAGAAGCAGGAACAGGCGATCGCTTTATTGTTGATATTTTAAAACGGGTTAATACTCCAGTAATTTTAGGCTTAAATAAAGTTGATTTACAACCTAGTAATTATCAGTTTGTTGATGATACTTATGCTGAGTTGATTGCTGATACTAATTGGTCTACAGTTAAGTTTTCTGCTACTACTGGTACAGGTACAAGCCAGCTACAAGAATCTTTAATTAACTATTTAGAACCTGGTCCTTATTATTATCCTCCCGACTTGGTAACAGATCAACCAGAACGTTTTATTATCACAGAATTAATTCGAGAACAAATTTTATTACACACTCGCCAAGAAATTCCGCATTCAGTAGCAATTACCATCGAAAAAATTGAAGAAACTCCCAAGATTACTAGAATTAATGCTGCAATTAATATTGAACGTAGTTCCCAGAAAGGAATTATTATAGGGAAAAAAGGTACGATGCTCAAAACTATCGGCATGGCATCTCGTCAACAAATTCAAAAGTTAATTGCTGGTGATGTTTATTTAGAATTATTTGTTAAAGTTGAACCTAAATGGCGACAATCTCGTTTGCGGTTGGCAGAGTTTGGTTATCAAGTTGAAGAGTAATTCAAAACGATGAAGGATGAAGGATAAGGATGAGTAATGAGTAATGAGTAATGAGTAATAAGAAGCAGACGAGTCAATCAGTAATCAGTAATCAGTAATTAGTAATTAGTAATTAGTAATTAATAATGTCAGATATTCAAGTTACAGTTAAATTATTCGCAATTTATCAAGAAGTTTTTAATACACCTGAATTAAAATTAGCATTTCCTGTAGCAACAACTGTAGGTAGAGTTTTAGAATATTTAATTGAGCAAAAACCCCAGTTGGCTAAATGGCGGACAGTTACTCGTTTTGGTGTTAATTTAAAGTTTGTAGAAGCAAATACTATTCTCCAAGATGGGGATGAAGTTGTCTTAATTCCTCCTGTTAGTGGTGGTTAGATGAACCCAAACTATAGTCAATTAATTAAAAACTTAGAGCAAAGTAAAAACTATCTAGCTCAAAAAGTTGCCACTGAACCTAGTTATAGTTATTTAATTAAAAAGTTAAATTCAACAATTGAGACTCTACAAACACCGATTAAGCCAATTGTTAAATTTGTTAGCCCTTCAGTCAAATTACCTACTAAATTAAAAGAACAAAGTGAAGCAAATCAAACCTTGCGATCGCTTTATGAGTTTCAAGCTATATCTCCAATTCAACAGATATATCAAATTGTTCAAAACTGTGATGTAATTTGTCTGATTTATAATTCTAGGCACAATATGCTAGAACACCATCAGAAATTAATTGAGCTTGCTCAACAAAGCAATATTAGTTTAATTCTTTTAGTTATTCAACCCAAGATCGATCATCCTTATGCTCATTTATCCAATTGGCTAACTGAGCAAAATTATTCACAAGTTAATCAATTGTTACTAGCCTGGGATAATTTTGGTAATCTAGAAGATCTTCAGAATCGAGATATTTACCAGCAGTTACTAATTCAGTTAGCTACAACAGTCAAAGTCAAATCTAAAGCTCGTATAATTAAAGAAATAGTTCCACAAATCAAGCTTTTTTTTTATACAGAAATTACAGACAATAAGCAGACTAAGAATACTTCTTCTCAGATAGGAGTTTCAAGTGAATATCAGCAAAAAGCTCAGCAATTGATTAATAAAACCAAACAAGAAATACAGCAATATGTAAGGAATACTAAACAAATTCTTCAGCAATCAAAAAGTTATTATCTTAATCCTTTTATACCAGATAGTTGGATGTTTATCATAC
This sequence comes from uncultured Pleurocapsa sp., assembly GCA_964393695.1. Classification (GTDB taxonomy): domain Bacteria; phylum Cyanobacteriota; class Cyanobacteriia; order Cyanobacteriales; family Xenococcaceae; genus Waterburya. The sequence goes on along the minus strand of CAYMWC010000192.1, from coordinate 5,625 downwards.
AAGAAATAATTCAATTATCTCAAGTTAAAGTAACTTCAGAAAATGAGAAAACTTATGTCGAACTTACTGTTAAAAAAGATCAAAATGTCAAATATTTACATAATTACATTTTAGGCTTTTACCAACAGAAAGTTATCGATACTCTGGAAGATCAATGGTCAAAAATTAACTATGTTTATGGAGAGGGTGGATTACAAGCTTTAATTGCCAAAATAAACGCTGAACTAGAAACTTTGAGTCTATTGTATCTATCCAAAACCGAAGTCTCAAAACTTACTTTAATTACAGAACCTCAACCTAGTTTAGATTTGGCTCAAATTATCGATACTAATTGCCTCAAAAACCAGACTCGTATACCCTTTGACTATAATTATACCCAAAGTAGCTGGTTCCGTTTATTCATTTCAGGCGTAATTGGTCTGGGAATTTATTTAGTTACAAAACTATATTTAGGTACAGGCAAATATATCGGTTTTTTTATTTTAATTTTCCAGATTATTAACTTATTAACTGGTCAAAATATTAGGAAGATCAAAATAAAGCAACATCAAAAAGAACTAAAACGGACTGTCGATAACAAGTACCAAAGCTTAATACGTATTATCGTTGATAAACTAATTCAAACTATAATAGATTCCTTGGAATTTCAAAGCCAATTGTACCAACAACAAATAGAAGCAATTATAACTGGAACTTCAACTAAATCTGATACAAACCAAACAATAACTAATCAACAGCAATCCCGAATTAATAATCTCCAACAAGATCAAGAAAAAATACTAGCCTTGTTTGAGCAATAATCAACAATAGATTTGTTGTATAAGTATTCTATCAATTATCAATTAAATTATCTTCGCATCTACAGGTAGAAGTTCATAACCATGAATACGCCAACTATAATCTTGTTGATGTTGGACAATAAAAACCCCTTGAGTTAAACTACCATCTCGATCCATAATCATCGATACCAAGGCAGGAAAATCATTAATCAAAGTAAACCCACGAAACATAATAGAACGAGGTTTAACAATAGCATGATATTTAGTTTGCACCATTGCTATAAACTCTGTCTGTTTAAACTTTCTTTGTATTGTTGGACTAGTTAAAGAAAAAGCTGTTTCCTCATCGTCTAGTTGAAACGCCTGTAATTGCTTTTCAATTAGCTGACGAATTATTCCCTTATCATTTTCAGAGATATACATTGGAGACTACACAATTAACCTATAACTTATAACCTATAACCTATAACCTATAACAACCAAGGCAGAGAGCAGAGGGCAGAAGGTTTACTACTTACTACCCACTACCTAAAGAAACTTCCTACTTCCTAATTCCTACTTCCTACTTACTTCTTTTCCTTTTTCTCTCTACACAAATCCATTATCTATCCTTTCACCGCACCTGCTGTTAAACCTTGGACAATTTGACGCTGAAAAACCAAAACAAGAATTATTAATGGTAGAGTACCCAAAACTGTAGCAGCAGCGATCGGCCCATAAGGAATATCAAATAAACTTGCTCCCCCTATCTGTGCAGTAGCCACAGGAATAGTTTTCTTAGCCTCTTGTGTAATAAATGTTAGGGCAAAAATATATTCATTCCAAGCAAAAATAAAAGTCAAAATACCAGTTGTCGCCAAAGCTGGTAAAGTCATTGGCAAAACAATATTAGTCAACATTCCCCAAGTTTTATAGCCATCTATTTTGGCTGCATCTTCTAAATCTTTGGGTAGTTTCTGAAAAAAACTTCTCATGACTAAGATGGTTAGAGGTAAGTTAATCGCTGTATAAGGAATAATTAAAGCTAAATAATTATTGCCTAATCCCACAAGTTTAACTATTTCTAATAGTCCCAAAAACAATAGTACATAGGGAAATAAAGTAACAATCAAAATCCCAGTCAAAATCAATTTTTCTCCCTTCAAATTCATTCTGGTGAGAGCATAAGCTGCTGGCGAACCAAAAACTAAGCATAAGATGGTAGAAATGCTGGCTACTAAAGCACTATTAAAAATATAAGTCAAAAAAGGACGGCGATTAAATAATTGCGTGTAATGTTCAAAAGTTATTTGGCTAGGAAAATAAACATTAGGGATTGCCGAGATATCTTGATTTAATTTGATAGAAGTCAGTATCTGCCAAAGCATAGGTGCTGCAAAAAATACCACAATCAAAAAAATACCTATCCATAACAAGATTTGAGAGAGTGATAAATCTAGTACTGGCTTTTGGGTTTTGACTAATGACATGGCTGAATACCTAGCCCATATAAGTTCTGAAACTATGTTACAGTCTTTGGGGGCTTAAATTGTTCTTGACAAAAAAATTCATGCTAATACTTGATTATTCAAAAAAGCTGCTAAATTCCCTACAAGTCAAGGAAGTAAGAAAAATTTCCCTGTTTCTTCCCGATTACCGTTTATGCTGAAAGACAATTTTTATAGTTAATACAAATAGACCTGCTTGTTGGTTAATATGGGAAGAAAGTTTAGTGATCGTTTCCAATCTAAATATTTACAGATAATTCCGACGATTACCCAGCTAACCGTAGGCATCACAATTATTTTTATTTTTATTGCTTGCTCTAATAGTACCCAGCTCGAACCTCAGAGCCAAAATCAGCCAAAGTCACCAACAACCGAACTAAATATCTGGTGGGAACAAGGTATGAATCACGATGAAGATGAAGCACTTCGTACCCTTGTCCATAATTGGCAAAAAAAAACAGGCAACACAGTAAAATTATCTTTTTTTAGTAACGATGAATTTACAGCCAAAGTAGAAAGAGCAGTTCAAGCAAAGAATTATCCAGATATTATCATGATCCCAAAAGCCGAGAGATCTCTTTATCCTCGTTTAGCTTGGCAGGGAAAGTTGGAAGACGTTAGCGAGATCATTCAACCAATTCAAGATGATTATCCCAAAAATATTTTGCGGGGAATTACTTACTACAATGCTCAGGAAAATAAACGTAGCTATTATGGAGTTCCTCTATATCAATCAACTATCTTTATCTATTACTGGCAAACATTACTCACTTCAATTGGTCTAAACTCCAAGGATATTCCTCAAGATTGGGATGGTTTTTGGCAGTTTTGGCAACAAGCACAGCAGAAACTTAGAACCCAAAAGCATCAAAATATTTTTGGTTTAGGACTAACTCTTTCAGCTAACGAAAGTACAGACGATGCTCATAATTTGTTTGAGCAGATTTTAGAAGCTTATGATGTTGTTTTATTTAATGAGCAAGGTCAGCTAAAAATTGATCGTCCAGAAGTGCGCCAAGGAATTATAAATTGCTTAAATTGGTACGCTCAATTATATCGACAGGGGTATATTCCAGCCGATGCAGTTAAGTGGTCTAATGCTGATAATAATCGTAATTTATTGAATCAACTGGTTTTAATGACTCCTAACAATACCCTGTCAATTCCTGCTACTGTACGCCAAGATGCCAATACCTACTACAACCAATTAGGAATAACAGAGTTCCCTAATAAGCCTAGTGGTAAATCGATGCGCTATTTAATTTTTGTTAGACAAGCAGTGATTTTTAAAGACTCTCCTCACAAACCTCTAGCTAAAAACTTCTTGCGTTATTTTATCCAGCCTCAAGTGACTATCGAGCATCTGAAAGATACTGGTAGTAGAAATCAGCCAGTCCAGAAATCTGTGTGGTCTGATCCCTATTGGCAGAATACTAAAGATCCTTATATTGCTACTGCAACCAAAATTTTAACTACAGGACAAACACGCTTATCTCCCATAGTTGATCATCCAGCTTATAGTCAAGTTCTAGCAGAAAATGTTTGGGGTCGAGCCTTAACTCAAGTAACTGCTAACAAAATCCAGCCTGAAAAAGCTGCGGATGAGGCTATAGCCAGAATCCATGAGATTTTTACTCAATGGGCATTACCAATGATAGGCGACAAATAATTGGTCAAGACGATACGAAATTTGTTACCGATGACAAATAAGTAGTTACTGTACAGGGTAATCTTTTTGTATAGTAATATGCTTAATCGATTATGTTTACGAGCGCGGCAGGATTCGAACCTGCGACCTACAGAACCAGAATCTGTAAACGAGCATATTTCAAGATAGTTTCGACGATTTCATAAGGCTTTTATTCTCTACATTTAGCTTTGTAATCTTTATAAATAATAAAAGTGGTATCAGACTGGTATCACTTTGTCTTATAGTGATATCAATGCTTTCAGGGATTTTACCCAATCATAGCAAGAATACTGATACCACTGGGGAATTATGTATATAAACACTTCAAAAGATAATTCAGGAAAAATGGTTAAGACTGGAAAATACGGCAAGGTGAGAGTTGAAGTCTTCCGTGATAAATATAGATTACGATTTTCCCATCTCAGCAAAAGACACTCTATAACTATTGGTGATATATAGTAAGAGACAAAGGCTTTAGGACGTATTCTTCATATCCATAGTCTTTTTTTTTTCGCGTGAAACCAATTTTCTTTAACCCTCTCGAAATCGTCCTTGAGCTAATAGGCTCACCCCACAACATAGCCATTTGACGCTGAGTTTTGTCACCATGCTGTGCGACAAATTCTTGAAACGCTTGCCAATCAGTTATCTTCGCTTTTGTACGGTGAGGATGGTTCGATAATGCACGATAATCCCCTGTTTCTTGTCTTCGTTTGAGCCATAAATCAATTGTGTTTCGACTAATCTGAAACATTTCTGCTGCTTGGCTTTTTTTCCATCCATCTAACTCGATCGCTCTAATTACTTTCTGGCGTAAATCGTAACTGTAAGCTCTTGCCATTTCTTTAGCTCTGCTTGGTTTACTCAATCTTACCTTTTGTCCTAACACTCACGTCCGTTACTATATCTGACGAGAGTTGGAGGGTTGCTTGTGCCAAAGCTCAAGAAATTAATTCAGATATACTAATGGAACGGTTTGATGACACTCTTGCTAAATACTCTCCCGAACGAGCTAAAGCACTTGAAGTTCTCGAACAAAAAAGTAAAGTAACCCTTAAACAGGTTTGGAAGAACTATAAGAAGCTCAAAGATAATATTGTTCAACCCTCCACTAAAAAGCACTGCTGGAGTCAGGTAGATAGATGTTTAGCTTCTATTAATGAAAGTCTGTATGACTTAGATAAAGCCCCTCAAATGTTAGCAGCACTACTAGAAAATTATGCTGCTGGAACATTACGCCCAGTATTGGCTGACTTAAATGCTGCTGCTAATCTAGCTCTTCAGATGAAGCAGATAGAACATAATCCATACAATCACCTTAAACTACCTAAGAAAATTAAGAAACCGATTGAATGCTATGAAGATAATGAGATTAAAGCAATTTTAGAAGCCTTCTATGAGGATACATACTGTAGCAAGTTCAGCAGTACCAAACATAGCTACTATTACTACTACATTTCGGTGTTAGCTTTCACTTTTGCCAGACCAGAAGAAATCATTGCACTCACTTGGAATGATGTTAAGACTAAAGCAGAGAAAACTTACATCAAGATATCTAGGGTTTACAGTAAGGGATTTATTCAACCTTCTAAAACTAAAGAGATTAGACTGTTCAAGTGTAATGAACAATTAGTAGAGTTATTAAACAATGCCCCTCGTATTGAAAACG
>CAYMWC010000191.1:0-11331 GCA_964393695.1 uncultured Pleurocapsa sp. | reverse complement strand
CTGGTGCGGATGTCATTGAAACCGATACTTTTGGTGGCACTAAATTAGTTTTAGCCGAATACGATTTAGCAGATCAGGCTTATTATCTCAACAAAACTGCTGCGGAATTAGCCAAACGAGTCGCTACAGAATACTCAACACCTGAAAAACCACGTTTTGTAGCTGGTTCGATGGGACCTGGAACTAAGTTACCAACCTTGGGACATATTGATTTTGACAGTCTCAAAAATGCCTATGTCGAACAAGCTGAAGCCTTGTATGACGGTGGTGTTGATTTACTATTAGTCGAAACTTGTCAAGACGTATTACAGATTAAAGCAGCGTTAAATGCAATAGAAGAGGTATTTGCGAAAAAAGGTGGGCGACTCCCCTTAATGGTTTCTGTAACCATGGAACAGATGGGGACAATGTTAGTGGGGACAGAAATTGATGCAGCTTTAGCAATACTAGAACGTTATCCAATTGATATTCTGGGTCTAAACTGCGCTACAGGGCCCGATTTAATGAAAGATCATATTAAGTATCTGTCGGAACATTCGCCGTTTGTTGTTTCTTGTGTACCCAATGCTGGTTTACCCGAAAACGTCGGCGGACAGGCGCACTATAGGCTAACCCCGATAGAATTGCGGATGGCATTAATGCACTTCGTCGAAGATTTGGGAGTACAAATAGTTGGTGGTTGTTGTGGTACGAGATTTGATCACATCCAAGCCTTAGCGGAGATGACCCAAGATTTAAAACCCAAAGAACGTCATCCCAATTACGAACCTTCCGCAGCTTCAATTTATAGCACGCAACCCTATATTCAAGATAATTCTTTCTTGATTGTGGGCGAGAGATTAAATGCCAGCGGTTCTAAAAAATGTCGAGAATTATTAAATGAAGAAGATTGGGATAGTTTAGTTTCTCTGGCTAAATCTCAGGTAAAAGAAGGCGCGCACGTCCTCGATGTTAACGTAGACTATGTGGGACGAGACGGGGAAAAGGATATGCACGAACTGGCATCCCGTTTGGTTAATAATGTCACCCTCCCTTTGATGCTTGACTCTACTGAATGGACAAAAATGGAAGCAGGGTTAAAGGTTGCGGGTGGGAAATGTATCCTCAACTCTACCAATTACGAAGATGGAGAAGAAAGATTTTATCAAGTTTTGGATTTAGCCAAAAAATATGGTGCAGGGGTAGTTGTTGGTACTATCGATGAAGATGGTATGGGACGGACTGCGGATAAGAAGTTTGAGATTGCTAAACGCGCTTACGATGCAGCCGTAGCCTATGGTATTCCTTCCCATGAAATCTTTTTCGATCCTTTGGCTTTGCCTGTATCTACTGGTATTGAGGAAGACAGAGAAAATGGTAAAGCCACCGTAGAAGCAATTAAAAGAATCAGAGAAGAATTACCAGGCTGTCATATTTTATTAGGGGTTTCTAATGTTTCCTTTGGTTTAAATCCTGCTGCTAGACAAGTTTTAAATTCCGTCTTTTTATATGAATGTATGCAGGTAGGATTAGATTCCGCTATTGTTAGTGCGAATAAAATTTTACCTCTAGCTAAAATCGCTTCTGAACATCAGAAAATCTGTACTGATTTAATTTATGACAGACGAAATTTTGACGGTGATATCTGTACTTACGATCCTTTAGGTGAACTAACAACTTTATTTGCTGGGAAGAAAACCAAGAAGACGGAAGCAGTTGATAAAAATCTACCGATAGAAGAAAGATTAAAACAACATATTATTGACGGTGAACGTATTGGTTTAGATGAAGCTTTGGATGAAGCTTTGCAACAATATCCACCCCTAGATATTGTTAATATTTTCTTGTTAGACGGTATGAAGGTTGTTGGTGAACTATTTGGTTCAGGACAAATGCAATTACCCTTCGTGCTTCAGTCCGCACAAACTATGAAAGCTGCGGTGGCGCACTTAGAACCTCACATGGATAAAGAAGAAGCTGACGGTAGTGGTAAAGGTAAATTTGTGATTGCGACAGTTAAAGGTGATGTTCACGATATTGGTAAGAATCTAGTTGATATTATCCTTTCCAATAATGGTTATAAAGTAATTAATTTAGGCATTAAACAACCAGTTGAAAATATTATTCAGGCTTATGAAGAACATCAGCCAGACTGCATCGCTATGAGTGGTTTGTTGGTAAAATCCACTGCCTTTATGAAAGATAATCTAGAAACTTTTAATGAAAAAGGTATTACTGTCCCTGTTATTTTAGGTGGTGCTGCCTTAACACCTAAATTTGTTTATCAAGATTGCCAAAATGTCTATAAAGGTAAAGTTGTCTACGGCAAAGATGCTTTTGCAGATTTGCATTTTATGGATAAACTAATGCCAGCAAAAGCTGAAAAGAATTGGGATGATCTGCAAGGATTTTTAAACGAAGTTGAGCTTACTGCGGCTGAAGAAGGAACAGAAAAGCCATTTGAAGGAGAAAATCAGGATAAAATCTTTGTCGATGAAGTTAGTAAGCCAGAACAACCTTTGGTAATAGATACCAGACGTTCTGATGAAGTCAGTTTAGAGATAGAACGCCCGACACCTCCTTTTTGGGCTACTAAAATATTAAAACCCGAAGATATCCCCATTCAAGAAGTTTTTTCTTATCTGGATTTACAAGCTTTATTTGTTGGACAATGGCAATTTCGCAAGCCAAAAGAACAGTCGCGAGAACAATACGATGAGTTTTTAGCCAGAAAAGTTCAGCCGATTTTGGAAGAATGGCAGCAAAAAGTTGTCGCAGATAATCTTTTACATCCCACAGTAATTTATGGTTATTTTCCCTGTAATGCTGAAGGTAATACCCTGCACGTTTACGATCCCGTAGGGGCTGTTCCCGTTTGCGTAGCTGCCGAAGGCATACAGCCCCTACCTGAACCAATAACTTCGTTTGAATTTCCCCGTCAACGTTCGGGTAAACGTCTCTGTATCGCCGATTTCTTTGCCACTAAAGAATCTGGTCAGATCGATGTCTTTCCGATGCAAGCAGTAACAGTCGGGGAAATCGCTACTGAATATGCCCAAAAGCTATTTAAAGCGGATAATTACACAGATTATCTCTACTATCACGGTATGGCAGTACAGATGGCAGAAGCATTGGCAGAATGGACTCATGCTAGAATTCGTCATGAGTTAGGCTTGGCAGCCGAAGAATCAAACAAGATACGCGATATTCTACAACAACGCTATCGTGGTTCTCGTTATAGTTTTGGCTATCCTGCTTGTCCCAATATCGAAGATCAATATAAGCAACTGGATTTATTAGATACCAAGCGGATTAATATGTATATGGATGAAAGTGAGCAATTATATCCTGAACAGTCTACTACAGCGATTATTACTTATCATCCTGTGGCGAGATATTTCAGTGCATAATGACAGACTTACTCTATCTTGATTACAATTGCTTTCAAAGAGGTTTTGACGATCTTACACAAACTAGAATTAAGATAGAAGCTATAGCCTGTCAAGAAATTTTTACTCAAGCGGAGAGGAACAAAGTAACTTTAATCTGGTCTTTTATGCACCAAGATGCAACCTTGCTTTGTCCTTTTCCCCAGAGGAAATATGTTGTTTTAAATATGGCTAATATTTGCCAGGTTAAAGTTCCACTTATTGAAATAAAAAACGATAATGAATTAAAGAATCATGAACAACAGACAATAGTAGAAACTCCAGAAGAGATATTAGAATCTGCTTATTTTATAGAAGATTAATTCGTAAGCGATCGCTATATATTATTTTTGAGCAAACATTTGAAATGCTAACCTGAAGATTATAAACCAATCTCAAGGATGACAAGTTTTAGTACAAAATGAGCGAGAAGGGATTTGAACCCCTGACCTTTTGGTTCGTAGCCAAATGCTCTAATCCACTGAGCTACTCGCCCTTAATGTTAATCTAGTTGGCAGTGAGTTACTATCTTAACCCAACAGCTTTTAATCGTAACAGAACTTAGGGCAACAATGCAAGAAAAAAATAATTTTAATTCTCTCTCTCATCTTAATGCTCACGGAGAGGCTCAAATGGTAGACGTTTCAGCCAAGGCAACCACTCGTCGTCAAGCAGTAGCGATCGCCAAAATTATTATGTCTTCTAATACTTTGGCAACTATCGAAGCAGGCAATGCTCCTAAAGGAGATGTACTAGGAACAGCAAAAATTGCAGGTATTATGGCAGCTAAACAAACTGCTAATCTTATACCTTTGTGTCATCCTCTTCCCCTGCATAAAATTGAGGTAGAAATTATCCTAGACTATGATTTACCTGGATATACAATTAAAGCTAATGTTGTCACCAAAGCCGAAACTGGAGTCGAAATGGAAGCTCTAACCGCCGTTTCTGTAGCTGCTTTAACTCTTTACGATATGGCAAAGGCATTGGAAAAATCTATGCAAATTGCCGAAATTAGTTTGCTCAGTAAAACAGGGGGCAAATCGGGCGATTATTTTGCCGAAACAAAAAGCAGTTAAACAGATAAAATAAAAATATACTCGTCAATACTTTATTTTTAGCAAGTCAATCATAATTTATGCCTCCACGTTGGCCTCGTGAACCAAACCGTAAAACCGATCCAGAGTATCGCCGTTTAGACGATCTGATGAATTTTGCAATTCATGTTGGAGTTTATGCAGCAACCAATTCTGGCTTATGGTTTGTTCACATTCTTAAATCAACTGAATGGCCCTGGTTAATTTGGGTCAACGGTATCTGGTTTGGCATTTTAGCCTTGCATTTTATTTATATTAAAGCGATCGCAGATTATTCATCAATAAATACCTAATGACTACTACACAAGAAATAGAAGCTTTGGCAGCCCAAATTGGCGAAAATGTTTACATCGATATCGCTAAATGGCATTTATATCTCAATGATGCTCATTTACATACTCTGGTGGCTGAAAAAGTATATCCTCTTCTCGAAGACGACTCTTTAAGCGAAGATGCTGTGACGGCAATTCTGCAAGACATTCCTGTCAAATTAGGTGGCGGTAAAACTGAGTTGCCTTTAAACGATCTTTTGCCTATGCAGTGTAAAGTTAATCTGCTCGATTTACTCGAAGAATATCAAAAAGATATGTAATACTTTTGTTTTGTTTATTAAATAATCGAATACTAGGAAATATCGAGTTTCTCTAAACAGCGATCGCTTGCCTAAATCAGGTTTAATTATTATCTTACTAAAAAATTTATTCGTTGATTTATCACCCAAAAAAATAGCCTGCCGAGGCAGACAAATAGTTTGTATTATGCAAATAAATTTGTGGTTTATGATTAATTTTTAATCAAATCTTCCGCTGCTGCAACTTGAATAGTATTGTGAGGAATTTCCTGAGTAATCAAAGCAGATTGCAATATAGGCGTGCTGTTAACAGAATTAGTACTAAGAGTAAACAAAGGATTAGATAAAATTCCCGCTAAGGAAGTAACAATCGCCGAAACAACTAAACCTACTTGCAAAGGACGCATACCAGGTAGTTTCCAATTGATTGTTGGATAGTTTTTCACTGCTTCTGACATTTCGTGAGGTTCTTTGACTACCATCATTTTGACGACGCGAATGTAGTAGTAAATAGAAATGACACTGGTGATTAAACCTAATAAGACTAGACCATATAAACCAGCTTGCCAACCAGCCCAGAAAAGATAAATCTTACCAAAGAAACCTGCCATCGGCGGAATACCACCCAAGGAGAGTAAGCAAATACTCAGGCAGAGAGTGAGTAAAGGATCTTTTTGATATAAACCAGCATACTCGCTAATTTGGTCTGTGCCTGTGCGGAGGGAGAAGAGAATGATACAAGTAAACGCACCCAGGTTCATGAATAAATAAACGAACAGGTAAAAGATCATGCTGGAATAACCATTATCTGTGCCAGCAATTAGACCAATCATCACAAATCCAGCTTGGGCGATGGAAGAATAAGCTAGCATCCGTTTAATACTTGTCTGTGCTAGGGCGACAACGTTACCCAACACCATACTCAAAATTGCCAAGGCAGTAAAGATAAAGTGCCACTGTTCAGTTAGTGAACCAAAGGCTGTTACCAAAAGACGGATAGCCAAGGCAAAACCAGCAGCTTTAGAACCTACAGATAAGAAAGCCACTACGGGAGTAGGAGAACCTTCATAAACGTCAGGAGTCCACTGATGGAAGGGTACAGCAGAAATTTTGAAAGCAATACCTGCAATGATAAATACTAAAGAAACTGCCAAGCCTAAAGACTGTACACCGTTAATTTCTGTAACTTTAGCGGAGATAGTGTTAAGATTTGTTTCGCCTCCCGATAAACCGTAAAGCAATGACATTCCATAAAGAAAAATCGCCGAAGAAGCAGCCCCAATCAACAAATATTTTAAGGCAGCTTCGTTAGAACGCGGATCTCGCTTCATATATCCTGTCATCAGATAGGAAGAAATACTCAACATTTCCAGAGAGATAAAGATCATGGTAAGCTCGTTTGCGCCACAGAGAAACATTCCCCCCAAGGTAGCAGTGAGCAAAATAGCAATAAATTCTGCCAAAGATGTTCCCGACTGTTGAATATAGCGAATAGACATCGGGACAGTTACCAGTGCTGAGAGAGCGACAATCCCACGAAAGACAATGCTCAGATTATCATCGTTAAACGAACCGAGAAAAGAAATTGCGTTACTGTTGTTCCATTGAAATACAAGGGCGACAAGAGAGGCGAATAAACCTGCGATCGCCACATAGGGTAGCCAAGGAGAAGAGCTACGCCCAAAAATTAAATCGCCAATTAAAATAATCATCAGGGTGACAATGACAATGCCTTCTGGCAAAATTGTCCCTGCATGAAGCTGAGAAGCTACACTACTAGAAAAATCCATAGAGTTTTTGGGTATTGTCAGATATAGATAAAATTGAACAATTACTAAAAAAGCTTTACAAAGGATTGTAACCCTATATTCACCTTCTCTTTAAGCTTATTATGTTTTTACTTTTTAACCAATAGGGCATAAACTAATCGCTAATCTTGGTTATGGTGAGATTAAAGACCAAATCGAAAAAGGATGTTTGTCGTTTGAGGGATTATAACTATAAATTAGTCAATAAACCTTCCCTGTTATTTTAATTCGTTAACTCCATCTCTATGTCAACATTAGTTATTGTCGAATCTCCTACTAAAGCTCGTACTATCCGCAATTATCTACCTTCTGGCTATCAGGTGCAGGCATCTATGGGTCATGTCCGAGATTTGCCTCCCTCCGCCAAAGAAATTCCGCCTGCCTATAAAGATAAAGATTGGGCTACTTTGGGTATCAATGTGGAAGATGACTTTCAACCGATTTATGTTGTCCCAGAGAAGAAGAAGAAGGTGGTTAAGGAATTAAAAACTGCTCTTAAAACAGCCAACGAATTAATTCTAGCGACGGACGAAGATCGTGAAGGAGAGAGCATTAGCTGGCATTTGTTGGAGATTCTGAAACCGAAGGTACCTGTAAAACGCATGGTCTTTCATGAGATTACCAAAGAAGCAATCCAGAAGGCTTTAACAGAATGTCGGGAAGTAGATCAAGATTTAGTTCATGCCCAGGAAACACGGCGTATTTTAGACAGGTTAGTGGGTTATACTGTCTCGCCTTTACTCTGGAAAAAAATCTCTTGGGGATTATCCGCAGGTAGAGTTCAATCTGTGGCTGTTAGGCTGATAGTTTCTAGAGAAAGAGAAAGACGAGCTTTCCAATCTGGGGGTTATTGGGATCTGATAGCAGGTTTAGAACAAGACAAAAATCCTTTTGAAGCGCGGTTAATTACCCTCGATGGTAAAAAAATAGCGAGTGGTAGCGACTTTGACCCCGATACAGGCAAAATTGCCGAGGGCAGAGACGTAGTTTTACTTAATGAAACTGAGGCTAATGCTTTAAAAGACAGAATATTTGATAAAACCTGGACAGTAAGTAATCGGGAAGAAAAAGCAACCAAACGCCGTCCTTCTCCACCTTTTACAACTTCAACCTTACAACAAGAATCTAACCGTAAATTAGGGATTTCTGCCAGAGAAACCATGAGCGTCGCTCAAAAACTCTATGAAAAGGGTTTTATTACCTATATGCGGACAGATTCAGTACATTTATCTCAACAGGCGATCGCTGCTGCCCGCAATTGTGTGGAAAAAATGTATGGCAAGGAATATCTCAGCCCCAAATCTCGCCAATACAGTACCAAAAGCAAAGGCGCACAGGAAGCACACGAAGCTATTCGCCCAGCAGGAGAAACATTCCGCACTCCCCAACAAACAGGTCTTAAAGACCGCGAATTCAAGCTTTATGATTTAATTTGGAAACGTACTGTTGCCTGTCAGATGGCAGATGCCCAACTCACCCAAATCGCTGTTGATGTTAACGTCGAAAATGCAGTTTTTCGTGCTAATGGTAAACGGATCGAATTTCCTGGTTTTTTCCGTGCCTATGTCGAAGGTTCAGATAATCCCGATGCAGCTTTAGAAGATCAAGACATTCTTTTGCCACCTCTAAAAGTGGGAGATAAGCCCGATTGTAAAGAACTAGAGGCAGTGGGACACGAAACCCAACCCCCTGCCCGCTATACTGAGGCATCTTTGGTTAAAACCTTGGAAAAAGAAGGAATTGGTCGCCCTAGTACCTACGCTACCGTTATTGGCACTATTATCGATCGCGGTTATGTGCAGATGCGAGGCAAAGCTTTAATTCCTACCTTTACAGCCTTTGCAGTTACAGCCCTGTTAGAAGAACACTTCCCTGATTTAGTAAATACAGAGTTCACTTCTAAAATGGAACAAACCCTAGATGAAATTGCCAGGGGTGGTGCAGAGTGGATTCCCTACCTAAAACAGTTTTATCAGGGTGAAACAGGTCTTAAAACCCAAATTGATGTCAAAAGCGAGGAAATAGAACCTGCCATAGCTAAAACTATCCATCTAGAAAACCTAGATGCTACAGTCCGCATTGGTAAATATGGCCCTTATATAGAAATCCAAACTGACGATGGAGAAACCGAAGCGATTAAAGTTTCGATTCCCGATGACTTAACTCCTGCCGATCTCAATCCAGAGCAAATTGCAGCTTTAATTCGTCAGAAGCAAGATGGGCCTGAAAAAGTTGGTTTACACCCCGAAACTGGTGAGCCAATTTATTTTAAGGTTGGTAAATATGGCCCTTATGTACAGTTGGGAGATAAAACTGACGACAATTCCAAGCCAAAAATGAGTTCTATTCCTAAAAAGGACAATAAAGAAAATCTCAAGATTGAGGATGTTAGTTTAGAGATGGCAGTGGGTTTATTATCTCTTCCTCGTCTCTTGGGATATCACCCTGGCACAGATGGTAAAATTAAAGCTGCTTTAGGTCGTTTTGGCCCTTATGTTGTCCATGAATTTAAAGAGCCAGAAAACACGAAATTACAACGGGATTATCGCTCTCTTAAAAAAGAAGATGATGTTTTGACGGTAACTTTAGAACGTGCTTTAGAATTATTAGCCGAACCTAAACGTTCTCGTGGTGCTAGCAAAAAAACACCTTTACGGGAATTAGGACTACATCCCGAAGATAAAGAGCCTGTAAATATTTATAAAGGCCCCTATGGTAACTATGTCAAACATGGCAAAGTAAACGCTGGTTTATCTGAAGATGAGAGTGTAGAAACAATTACTCTTGAGAAGGCTTTGGAATTATTAGCAGAAAAAGCAGCTACTAAAAAGACAACCAAGAAGAAAACCACAACAGCTAAAAAAACTACTACAACTTCTAAGAAAAAAACCACGACAGCTAAAAAAACTAAAGCGAAGACTTAAATCGCTCCGCGATTAGCTATAAGCCATAAGCTTTCTTAAGAGAAGATGCGAAGCTAATAGTCTAGACTTGTTTGCTTCACATAGTGAGATGTCCGTGTTGTTAATTAATTAGGGTACTAGTCTGTCAATTTTGAATTGAGAAGTTGAGGTAGGTAGAGGAGTAGAGAGGTGGTGAGGTAGAGAAGTAGAGGAATGGAAAAATGTAAGAGTCAAATTCTCAATACCCCAATACTCCAATAACTCCACTACTCCAAAAACTTCACTACTTCATTACTCCTCAAAATAATCTTGTTGCACTAGTAGGCAACAGATACGAGAAATTTTCATAACTCTATTTAGGATTGCTAAAGTAAAGATAACAAGTAAAAATTTACTAATTACAGCTATCAGCTATTAGCACATGAGTATTCAAGTCATAAGCAAGCTGGCTTTGGCGATTACCTGGAGTCATAAGGACTTGCTCCGCAAACGGATAGGCTTGGCGATCGCTATTATAGAAATGATGGTACTTTTTAATACTGTGACCCCCATAGCTAGAGCGCAAAACAGTTATTCGCAAACCCCTGTATCACCGACAGCGATTGACGAGGCGACGAAATTATCGGAGCAAGGTAAGATAAAAGCCCAGCAACAAAATTATCGAGGCGCAATCGCCGATTTTAGTAAGGCAATACAACTTAATCCTAACCAGGCAGATTTTTATTATCAACGTGGTTTAATTCTGGCAGAATTAGAAGCTCAAGAAGGTGCAATTCAAGACTTTGATGCTGCAATTTTACTTAATCCTAATCATGCTTGGGCATACTTCCATCGAGCAGGGGTTGCCTTTGGCTTTGGTTCTGTTCCCCCTTCTTTTTCTCGTTCTGATTTAGATTCTGATTTGGATTTTGAAGATACAAGATACAGAATCACAGGCTTTAGACCCATGAATGCTAGAGCGATGCTAGATTTAAAAACTGCTAGGGATTTATTTGCTCAACAGGGAAATCAAGAAGGATATCAGATAGCAAATAAAATAATCCAATACTTTGGGGGCAGTAACTAAAATAAGTAGCAAGTAGCAAGTAGCAAGTAGCAAGTAGCAAGTAGCAAGTAGCAAATTGAATATGGCTAATAAACGTAAATCTTCAAAGCAACCCATTGCCTATCAAGAATTTGGCAACGTTGATAATTCCCCAGCCTTAGAAAGAGGAGTGCCAGATTTACCACCTCAACAACAGAATATCAGAATTCAGGCAACGCGATCGGGGCGCAAAGGTAAAACTGTGACTGTGATCACAGGCTTTCAGCACAATCCCGAAACTCTCGCTCAACTACTAAAAAAGCTGAAAAGCCAATGTGGTAGTGGTGGTGCGCTTAAAGACAATACTTTAGAAATCCAAGGCGATCACAAGCAGAAATTATGTGAAATTATGATTAATTTAGGTTACAAAGCCAAAATAAGTGGCGGTTAGACAGTCATCAGTGACTAGTAATCAGTAATCAGTAATCAGTAATCAGTAATCAGTAATCAGTAATCAGTAA
>CAYMWC010000190.1:0-11429 GCA_964393695.1 uncultured Pleurocapsa sp. | reverse complement strand
GTTCCAAAAGCTTTATATCCATTCTCATATGATAGCTTTTGCGTAACATCAGTTATTAATTGCTCCCAATCAATTGTCTATCAATCTAGTTTTGACTTTTAATTGACCAGTAGTAGGTATGTCTAGAATCACAGTTGCTTATTTCGAGTCAAGCTACACTCAAAACCTAAATTAATTATTTAATGATTAATATTTTTCCAGGCTAGTTAATTTATGCGTTTTTTTAATCAAATTCACTTACAAACTCCAGAAAGTGTCGAGCTAGAATTTACCCTAGCGGGGATAGGTAATCGCTGTTTTGCTTTAATAATTGATTATATAATTTTTGGCCTGGCTATATTACTTGTCTGGACTATCAGCATTTTTCTGGCTTGGCAACTAGCTCCAGAATTCATGACTGGTGGTAACTTAAATCGGATAGTACAGTGGATTTGGGCGATTCAATCTCTCACAACTTTTGCTATTTATGTTGGCTATTTTGTTTTTTTTGAAACAATTTGGCAGGGACAAACACCAGGCAAAAAATGGACAAAAATTAGAGTTATTCGTGATAATGGCAAGCCAGAAAGATTACCTCAAGCAATTTTAAGAGCCTTACTTAGACCAGTAGACGATATTCTATTTATTGGCGTATTTTTTATCACCTTTTCGCCAAAAGAAAAACGTATTGGTGATTTAGTTGCAGGGACGATTGTGATTCAAAATGAACAGACATCCAAATCAGCTAATTTTGAGATCTCCCCCCAAGCAAAAGATTTAGCTGTTCAATTGAGGATCGAGTCGGAAATAGCTAATTTACTACCAGAAGATTTCGCTACTATTCGCGACTTTCTCCAACGACGCAAAAACATTATGTTGCAATATCAGCACCAACTTAGTCGTAAACTAGCTGAACAGGTTAAAAATATTATTCAGCTAGAAAAAGTTCCAGATGGTTATAGTAATAGTCAATTTTTAGAGGCAATATACTTAGCCTATCAACAAAATGCTGAAGACGGAGCGAATTATCAGCAATACTGATGGATTAGAAATACTATTGTCAATCTTAAGTAGGTAGGCATAATTAATTTAAAGACTGATGTGAGGTAGTGGAGTAGTGGAGTAGTGGAGTAGTGGAGAAAGATAAGAATCCGTTATTTTATATTTAATTCCACCCAGCTACTTAAGTTTTAGCTAAGATTCCAGATCTCTGAAAAAAAGCGATCGCGCTATTCAATAATTATCAGCATTTGTTTAGCTAGTTTAAGGACAGATCTAGCATCTTGTTTGGTAACACTATGAAAGTGAGTAAAAATGTGTCTAACTAGTCTCCTGCTTCTAAATAATCAATTAAGTTAAATCTAAAGAGTGTTCTTCCAAGACTTCTAAAGGAAAATACTCAAGCATTGCCTCGTGGGTAGCTTCAAGATTAATTGGCGGTGCTAAACCTGCTTCTAATGCTTCTCGCCAACGTTCGGCACACAAACACCAACAATCTCCTGGTTTAAGTCCAGGAAAATCATACATGAGCATAGGAGTAGTAAGATCGTTACCTCTTTCTTTACTAAAAGCTAGAAACTTAGCAGTGACTTCGGCGCAAACTACGTGTACTCCTTGATCTTGAGAACCAGTTTCACATTTCCCATTGCGATAAAATCCTGTCATGGGGGATTGACAACAGACTTTTAAGTCTCCCCCCAAAACGTTTTTAGCTGATGTCATACCTTAATTTTGCTTATCTACCGATTAACAATTAATTAATATTGTATCCAAATTAGTGACAAAAACCAAAAATACATTCAGCTATAGTGATTCATGGTTTCTAGTAATTGCCAAACATTTGCTATTTTTATTTTTAGGAATTGATTGTGGATTACGTACTTGAGGTGGTTGATCGAGAGTAGCGATCGCTCCAGTAAGGTTAGTTTTGAAGGTAGAATCAAATAAAATATCATTCACTTCGACAGCTAATATTTCTTCAATTAAAGTTTTTAATTTGGATTCAATTGCCTCGTTGATAGCTGCATTTAACTGTTTAACTGTTTGATTGTCGTCTTTTAGATTAGCTAAAGTTTTTTCTACAGCAGTTATTGCATCCTCTATAACAATTGCCAACTGGTTGCCAAAAAGGTGACAGGTAATTTTACTGGGAGAATGCTTTAATTCCTGACGATATAATTTTTGTATGCTTTGCGCCAAAGTTCTTTCTAATTGTCCGCTAGTAGGTAAATTTTTGTCCATTATTTTTTGCTTAACATAGATCATCAACAACAAGCCGTCTCTTGAAGGATTGGGTTAGTGTCAACGATGGTTATTAGGAGTCAGTTACGATAACTAAGTCACATAAGCAAATACTAAATTAATCGACAATTTCTATGATGAGTCTAAGGTTAGATTTTTTTTTTCAATCAAAAGAACTATATCTTTAGATAGAAGCATTTAATAATTAAAAATACGTATGTGATTGGTATATAAAATTGCCAAATTTATAACTATTAATATATTACATATTGAACTTTTGATAGAAGTAATATTGTTTTGTTTATTTTAATCTGAATAGATAATAATTAAGAATCAAGGAGTGATTATGCGTAGTATAATTCAGAACATTAAATCTCTAAATATTAGACAAATATTAACAGTATTTTTAGCAGGTTGTTTACTAATCGTTAGTACAGCGTGTAGTCGAGGTAACGTAGCCCAATCTAAAGGAAAAGCATACACAGAAACAACAGAAAGAGCTACAAAAGGAGCATCTAACACTTATGATAATTATGATGCTAAACAGTCATACAAAGGCGGTATGAATGGCTATAATGACGATCGCCGATATAATTCTGAAACTACTGCTAAGACAAAAGCATTAATAGATACAGCCAAAAGCCGTCAGACAGATAATGTAGGTGAATACGTCGAAGATATCGGCGATCGCGCTGGCAACCAACTTAAACAAGCAAAAAGAGATATACCTCAGGCTATCCAAGGCAACACAAAAGAAGCATCTGAATATATTCAAGATAAGTCAGGCAATCTAAAAGACAATCTCAGCAAAGTTCCTGGTGGTGTGCAAGAGGTATTTGATGATGCTAAAGATACAGCTAAAAACGCGGTTAAAGATGCGATTTAATACCAAATCAACAAATATTTGCGACCAAGCAATATTTAGGGGCTTATGGCCTTAGCCCTCATAAAAATAAGTAAAAAAAGGAGAACAGAGAGTATTATTAATCGAGCCTTATAAAAGGGAACGCGCGAGTCGTGACAAGACGGTTACCTAAATGTAGTTTTCTACCGTCTTTTTTCTCATGAATTTATTTTTCGGACAAGTCTATTGTCTAAATCCTTAATCGCCAATCAGTAATCAGTAATTATTAGGAATAATTTTAAAATCACCACAATCTTTGCGATCAACGGCAGCTTTAATACTATAGTTATACTTAATTTTAGGATGAAAATAGGAACTGTAGTAAAAAGCATTTTGAACTTGTGCAACAGGAACAGCATTGGGATTAGGAATTCCATGACGGCTAATCATACAAGTACGCTCGTTGGGTGTCATTTGCTCTAGAAGCTCTGTTTTGACGTTGGTGTTATTGTTTACAAAAGATTCAACTTTAATAAAGGCTGGTTTAAAATAAAAATCGCCGACTTTAGTGTATACAATTGTTAGAAATACTAAACAGATTACTCCCAAATATTTAGGCTGTATCCATCTGACTGCTTGCTTCTGCAACGAAGTAATAATACACAAATTAAAAGAGACTAAACTAATCATCCAGAACATGAAATATCTCAGCTCATGGGATTGGGGAAAGTTGGCAGGAACAAGAGACATGAGCAATACTGTAATTAATGCAGTAGTAGCATTACGGGATTTGTTTTCTGGGGAAGATAGTCGATTTTGTAATTGTTCTCTAATAGTTAAACCCAGCAGTAAGAGTAAATTAAAGATTACATAAGCTCCAAAAAAACCACCTGCTCGATCTAGGTGCTTGGGATTGCCTTGATTCCACTGATCTGCCGTCCATCGAGGGGTGTTAATTTCAAAAATAGACTGCAACCATTTTTGAGGCCTATTGCCTTCGCTGTAGGTATCGGGGGTTAGTTTATGTTTGAGAACGATTCCCGCTACTTCAATTTTAATCGGATAAAAAGGATTGCCATAAAGAGCAACATTTTTAATGGGTGTGGCAAAAATTAAGCCTGAAGCGATAATTGCTAGGAAAACAGTCAGCGATAACCGACGTTTAGTAGAGTCAGTGTATTTAAAATAGAGCCAGATTAATCTGATGCCTACAATCAGGTAAAGTAAAAAGACTAGAGGCTGTAATTGCGGTTTAATATTCGCTGCTGTTGCTGCACCTAAAAAAGTAGCTATAAGTTCTCTTTTGTTGGGTAAACGCGACTGTCGAAACAAATTATAGACCATCAGCATTAGGACTGACACTCCAACATTGCCTGGTAAATCGACAAAACTAGTACTAGCGTGAGTCAATACCGCAGGAATAGTAAAGATCGCAATTACTGATAGATACAGTGGAACTCTAAAATAACTTCTTAAAAAGAAAAAATAGATGAGCAAGCTAAAATAACCAACTAAATTAGCTGCCTGCATTCGTCCTGTGATTTTCCACAAAAAACCCTGCAAAAAATTTGCCAATAGGGGAAAACCATCAAAACGATATTCAATTAAATTTTCGGCTAAAAACGCTTTTTCTGGCACAATACCCCAAATTCTGGCAGCAAAAGGTAGTTGGTACCAACCAATATCGTAGTTAGTATCCATATCAATAATTGCCTTAAGAAATATTAAGGTGGCAATAACTAGGGCGATCGCACTTAGAATTTTTTCTAGTACCTGCCAATTTTTCACGACTGATTGTTTATTGAGCATTTATGACTTACTCATAGTATTATTCTTGGTCTTTGGCGAGAAATCCCAGGAGTTAATGAACAATCTAGTATTTTAATTTCTTAGAGTTAAATTTTAGTTAGATTAACTTGACTGTATTTATAGCGACTACAGTAGCAAAGGTATTTTAGGTCTCAATTTCAACTTTTACGTAGTTCGTTTAAACAAATTTTAGCTATCAGACAAGAAATTTATTTCCCGATCTTAATCCAGATAAATATCTCAATAGCCAGAGATTTTAATCGCTGGATAGGGAATTATTAAACATAGACAGATTTTTAATAGCCAGAGAATGAATTCTCAGTCTTAAAACTCAAAATTATGCAATATTTTTACGAAATTTAGCTATTTAGCTATGTCACTATCCAATATCAAATAACCCTAAATATATCATGCAATTTGCCAAAGAAATAATCAATAATTCAGAAATGCGATCGCGCTTATACGAGAAATTCAACTCATTGCGTAGCAAAGCCATGCGGGAAGGCTTATCGCTTTTAACCACTACCAAATTAAAAACAATTCTTCTAGTATCTCTGGTTAGTTTTACATCACTACTAGTCAGACAAACCATACATATTCAGCATTCCTGCAATCCGATGATTCATTGGTCTGGAAACCTTCCCGCAGAATGCCAAGTAGCAGTTAGTAATAGCTTTGATAGTTTTGATGAGTTTAGTTCTACAAGGACTCAAACATCAAAGAATGAGTTCGGCAATTTTGATGATTTTAGTTCTCCAACAAAAAAAGAATTTAAAGCATCAAAACAGCAATCTCAAATTACCTCCGATCAGATTACTTATGGTCCCCCATCTCCCGATTTAGAGAGTTTACAACACAACACTGAAACAAATTTGGAAACTTTACCTGACCAATTGTTTGAGCCATTTGCATTTGTAGAATACGTCAAAGAAAATAGAGACGATGCAATAAAAATAGGTGTTGCGGTAGGCGTATGCGCATCTGTTGTGGGAATTATTGCAGGTGCGCCCATAGCAGGAACAATAGTACTAGCAACTGGAACAGGAGTGAGCGTTGGTCTTTTGTGGCAAGGTATTAAATCAATTTTCTAAAAGCTTCTCAATCAATTATTTTTTTTAAGGAGTAACAAAAATCATGAATAACGATCAATCTTCCGATATCGTTTCTAACAACGAAACTAACAACGAAATTGCTCAAAACGAAACCTCTGAAACCGTTTTACAAACACAACCAGTCTCAGTTATCAACACCGAAAACGACAATTCTTTTGTCCTCAAAAAAACAGCTATCTTTTGCGCTGCTGGAGTATTGGCACTATCAGTATTCTTCATCTTCGCTAAAGGTACAGATGTCTGTCTGGCGATCAACTGTAACGATTACAGCGATTCTGTAGCTACAGGGGCGGATTCTTCCACGTCTATCGGTACTGACTTTGTAGCCTATGCGGGTGGCGCAGCGACTCTTTTAGTCTTGACTGCTTTAGCTAGTGTTCCTCTGCTTCCTGCGGTAGCAATATCCACTGGAGTTTGGTTTGTTATCCAAATGTTCCATTAATTAAATCCAAAGCTTGTCGAATTAATTTCGGTAAGCATCGAAACTCTTTTGCTAACTCTCAATACATTTCAATAAAAACAATGAATTTAATAACCTTTGATCGCGTCTCCAAAACTTTCTCTAAAGGATTTCAACAAAAAACAACTATCCTTAAAAATATTAGCTTCAGCATTCAACAGGGAGAATTTGTGATCCTACGAGGAGAAAACGGTACAGGAAAAAGCACTATTCTCAATCTAGCATTAGGATTACTCAAACCCAGTGGTGGTGAAGTTAAACTTATGGGGCGATCGCCTGAAAATAGCCAGTCTAAACTCAAAGTAGGAGTTGTCTTACAAGACACCCAAGTTCCCCCCAATGCCAAAGTAACCGAACTTGTAGAACTCTGGCGCAGCTATTATCCTAACCCGTTATCTACAGAGGAAACCCTTAGTAAAGTTAACCTCAAGGGTAAAGAACATCTCGATGCTAGTGGTTTATCGGGAGGACAAAAACAAAGGCTATATTTTGCCTTAGCATTGGCAGGTAATCCCGAATTATTAATTCTCGATGAACCCACCAGAAATTTAGATGATCAAGGTTATGAAGAGTTTTGGCAGCAGATTAAACTTTGTTATCAAGCAGGAATCACGATTTTGATGGTGACAAACAATAAATCCGACTGGCAGGAATTAGAAAGTTTAGCCAGTCGCGAAATAACGCTGCATAGATATTCTGAAGCACCAGAAACGAGACAAATTTCGGACAAAATTTTACAAAGCGATCCCATTCAAGAAAAGCTGGGTATTCAAACAATAAAAACAACTACCAATCTATTACCAGCTTTTATCGGACAGTTGCGCTTTGAAATTCAGCAGCTATTACGTACTCCTGTATTTCTGATAATGACCCTAGCTTTAGTTGCTTTCCTCCCCTTGCTGAAAAAGTTAGGTATTCAAGGAGATGCTGCAATTGAATACTTGGTTAGTATCTGTGGACTGACATTATTTACTGTCGTAATTGATCGCTTGGGTAAAAGAGTTGCTGTCGAGAGATCGGAAAAATGGCTCAAATTACTTAAGGTTACTTGTTTGCCCTCCTATATTCATATTGCAGCCAAAGTTACCACTTCTCTTTTAATTTGTACCGTCTGTATCGTTTTAGCCTTCATCTTGGGACATTGGCAGTTGAACATAAATGCCAGTTTTGGCTTGTGGATAAATTTATTCTTAGTCTTGATAGTTGGCGTAATTCCCTTCGCTATCTTGGGTTTGACTTTGGGCTATTTACTCAATCCTAAAAGTGCTGATTCCATTTTAGGCTTATCCTTGATAATTATTCCCATTGCCTGTGGTACGTTTGCTTTACCAATGCCCAATTACCTACAGGATGCCATCACTCTATCTCCTTTCTATCACTATAAAGAAGCAATCCTCTGGGCAGCAGGATTAAACTACGACAAGCAAATTTTACTTCATTTAACATGGTTAATCTGGGCGACAGTAGTTTTTAGTGCGATCGCTCTTTGGTCGTATCAACGAGAACAAGCAATTCAATAGAAAACCCTAATTAACGTCAGTTCGGGTTAAGACTATTTTGCTACTCATTTTACGAAAGAATAAGGTTTACAGCCAACGAGAGAATAAGGGTTTAAGCTTATCCCGAACTCAGGTTAATTAACAATTGAATAATTATGAAAACTCCAAAAAATAGAATAATAGAGTAAATTAAAGCAATAATCTCTCAAAAGCTTTTTTTAGCAAAAAAATGCTAATAACTATCACGATTGAGTAGAAGAGATTAAATCGAGAGGAATCAAATACTATTGCTTCGATAACAGCCCTTAAAGACAACAAAACCGCCTCACTATCAGTTTGTCGTTCGGCAGCCATACGACAAACCCTAGGCTGTGCCTAGTAAAATTACAGTAAAAGATACAAAATTATGCAAAATATTACAACCGCAAGAAACAAACAAATACAAGCAACAATCGCTCAAAAATTTCTTCGGTAAATAAAATAATGTGTCACTGTACAAGCTTGAAGCCAAAGTGATTCGGATATCACGCCTGTATTAAGCATCCCTTATTGCTGCTGCCTTCCGACCCTGACAAGGTTCGGGCGTTGATACTGCATGAGTCCGAATCATTGACTAGCATAACATATTTAGGATTTGCTGAGAAAGTTTCTTGGTGAGGTTTAGGAGTCTGTAGGGGCGTTTCGCGTTTGCGTAGCTGCCGTAGGCATAACGCTCTTACTATATTTCTGCCAAATAGCTAAATCTTCAGGACGATCAACATCTGATAAATAAGGAAGATAATTAACTTTTAAATTTAATTGTTGAGCAATAGCTTGAGTTTGAGTTAAGACTTGTTCTGTTCCCCAATTGATATTTTCAAATAGTTGCGGAATAGGATGATTTAAACCAATTAAATAATAACCACCATCTTGAGCGCGGCCTAAGACTAAATCTTGTTTATGCAATGAATCAAAAGCATCTTTCAATATTACTTGATTAAGATCAGGACAGTCAGTGCCAATAATTACTACTCGCTGATTATCTAAACTAAAAGTATGTTTAAATGCTGAGTGCATCCTATAACCTAAATCTCCAGAGACTTGGGGAATATATTTAATTTCTTGTCCCAACCATGCTGTCATTGATTGCTTATTACCACCAACAAAGTGTACTTCTATAGCCAGATCATGACAAAATTTTAGCTTTTTGGCGGTATTAAGAGTATGCTCAGTCATCTCTTGCTGTAACTTGGCTGCTCCATCTGCACCTAAAGCCGAAATCATACGGGTTTTGGTTTTACCAGCTTCAGGATAGCGAGTAAAAATAACTAAAGTTTCGGTCATTATGTTTAATAAGCTATCATGTTTTGAAATTGGTATTTAAGGCAAGGGAACAGGGGATAGGGAACAGTAAAAACTTTGACCAGGAGTAGGTTGACTAACAAAACTTCTGAAATATTTGATTTACTGAATTTTGAATTTTATTTTAATTTTGAATATTAAACAGATTTAGTCAATTCTGCATGACTGTTTGGGACGATCTTTCTGCCATATTTACGGGCATATACTTGGGTAAATTCTGCACCAAAAAGCAGAATTTGAGCCGAATAAAACACCCAGGCGAGAAAAACAATTAGAGAACCTGCTGCACCATAAGTCGAACCTAAACTACCTTGACCTAGATATAAACCAATTAAAGATTTGCCAATAGTAAATAATAAGGCAGTAATTATTGCCCCCACCCAAACATCTTTCCAACGAATTTTGACATCGGGAAGATATTTATAAATTAGGGCAAACAACAAAGATATAAAACCAAAAGAAATCAAAAAATTTAGTAATTGCCATAAAGGAGTAAAGCCTGGAAGCAAATTAATATCTAACTTGCTGATTCCAGATAATATCGCACTCAATATTAAAGATACTAACAACAAAAAGCCGATCGCCAGTACCATACCGAAGGATAGTAGTCGTTTACGAATAAATTCCCAAAAACCTTGTTTTTCGGGTTTAGCTTTGACATTCCATACTGTATTTAGGGCTTCTTGTAGTTGGGCAAATACTCCTGATGCACCAATAAGTAAGACGATCACGCTAATAATCGAAGCAATACTACCAAGTTGAGGCTGGTTGGCATTGGCTAAAGCTGTTTCTATTGCTTGCGCCCCTTGTTTTCCAACTAAGGAGTTTATTTGTTGCAGTATTTCTCCTCTAGCAGCATCTTGTCCAAAAACTGCACCAGCGATTGCGATCGCAATCACTAATAAGGGAGTAATTGAAAATACTGTATAGTAGGCTAGAGCAGCAGCTAGTAAAGATGCTTTATCTTCTTGCCATTCAAGAAAAGCTTCTTTTAAGAGCTTAAAAATTGTTTTAGGTTGTATTGGCATCGATCAACAGAAATTAAGTAACTGTCCGAATTTTGCACTTTTAATTCTGCGATCGCATCTGGCTAGAGAAGGAAGAAAGATGGAGGATGAAGATAACACTTTTGATTCTTGTTGCGGTACGGGCAGATATTTAATCTAGTTTAAAATAGCTTCACAATTACTACAATAAATTAAAGTAAATAGCTAAAGGCAAAACTATAAAACCCAGGGTAATCAGGATAGCCATCAATAGAGCGATCGCATATACCAAAGGGCTAATTTTAGAATTGAGCAATCCAATTGATTGCCAAGCACTCCAAAGACCATGACGTAGATGAAAACCTAACATCACCATGACCCCTGTATAACCGAAGGCGTAAACTGGACTTTGAAACTTTTCCATCACTAAACGAGATAAGTCCCGCATTTCTACACCCTTAATTACAGTGGAATAATATGTTCCAAATTTAAAGGTTGCTAAGTGCAAGATTAAAAATCCTAGTAATATTAACCCCGTGATGATCATGGTGCGAGAACTAATTGATTGCTTGCTGGGTTCTCCGACACTTTTAATTTGACTATAGCCAATCGGTCTTGCTTGTAGAGTATTAAGTTTGATGGCAATAGCGATCGCTACATGAAAGACTAGCAACCCTAATAGTGTAAACTCAATTATGTAAAGTATGATGCCCAAATTGTTGATAAAATAGGCTAGCTGATTATAGGCTACGAAGTTCGTCAATAAAGTTAGGTTGCCAACCATATGAACTAAAACAAATAAAGACAAGCCTAAACCTGTAATACCTGTAATTATCTTCTTCCCAATAGGAGAAGTATAAAAATCAATTAAATTAGGGCGATCGCTGCTAATAGTCATAAAAGTAGATCTAGCTTGTGTGATTTATAATACTTAATCCGATTCTAAAAAGTCACTTTAAATTTAAATCTAAAGTGCAAGGTGAGGCTGAAGCCTTTTTGACTTGTGACTTCTGACCACTTTTAAATGGTATATTTCAACAGGATTTAGTATAATACATCATTTTAACCATTTTCAATTTTACAAAAACTCACAAAAAAAAACGCCCCCATCTTTGGAGAGCGTTTTTTTTGATTATTGATGATGGCAATCAACCTGAT
>CAYMWC010000189.1:0-11493 GCA_964393695.1 uncultured Pleurocapsa sp. | reverse complement strand
TATTTTTAACTGGCTGAATTATTTCTTGATGATTTTTTTAGTCTAAACCACAGTTTAATTCAGTACGGGGTTTTTTCAGTCAGTCTTTACCTGATGACATTAATTTTGCTACCAAAGCAGGTTGGACTTCAGAATTGAGAGGAGAAACCGCATACATAGCAACAAAAGACAGAAAAACTGAGTATATATTGACTATTCTGGCCGAAGATCCAAGCTATGCTTATAATTGGGATATTTTTCCAGAAATGTCACAGTTGATTTTTGATAAGATGAAAGTGAGAAAATAAAATAAATACAAATATTTAGGGATAAGAAAGTTGATTTAAGTCGGAAATAAAATGATAGTCTCTTTGATTTTTGCTGAGTAAAGGCGCATTAACTACTATGGCAGTTGCTGCAATCAATCCATCTGGAATCAGTAAACCATGACTAAGACAGTACTGGCTTAATAGATCAATAGCTTTATCAGTTATCAATTCATTGACTTTGATAATTACATAGCGTCGCAGAAACTTTTTTAGATTTTGTAATTCTGTTTTATTGCGACACCCAACTATCAATTCCATTTGAGTAATAGTACTAATATCTAAAGTTGAATTATGTGCTTCTAATTGAAGGCGATTAATGGCAATGGGAATTTCCCGACTAACATCAATTAGGATATCTGTATCAACTACATCACAAAACAAAGCGTCTAGACTAAACATAGGGCAGGTTTACTGAATTTGTCGTTATTTTCAGCTTACTACCTGTCCCTTTTCTTATCCCGAACTCAGGTTAACTAGCAAAGCTTAATTGTCACAATAAATAAATGTCGGTTATTTATTGAGGTTGACGAATGCGGATATATGCCAAAATATCACTAAAAAATAGTCACTAATACTAATACTAATTTTAAAATTTAGAGATGAATCAATTCCCTCAAGTTGCTCAACTGGGAGAGCCAATTCTTAGAAGTCAAGCCAAGCCAGTAATTACAATAGATAAAAATATTGTTGAGTTAATAGACTCGTTGACGGCTACAGCGATCGCCAACCAAGGAGTAGGTATTGCTGCTCCCCAAATTTCTCAATCATATCGGCTGTTTATTGTCGCTTCCCATCCCAGCGATCGCTATCCTCATGCACCGACAATGCCCCCAACGGCAATGATTAATCCACGTATTCTTAGTCATAGTGATGAAATCGTCAAAGATTGGGAGGGATGTTTAAGTGTTCCAGATGTTCGAGGGTTGGTACCTAGATATAGCGAAATTACAGTAGAATATATCACCAAAGCGGGAGAAACTAAACAGGAAATATTAACAGATTTTGTCGCCCGTATTTTTCAGCATGAACTAGATCATCTTGATGGCATATTGTTTATAGATCGAATTAAAGATCAAGCAGATTTCTATACCGAGGCGGAATATCGTCAAATTATCAATAGTGGAAAATAATCTCAACGTAGTTATTGGTGTAGATTTAGGTGGAACAGCAATTAAAATTGGACGGTTTTTGAGGGATGGAACTTGTGAAAAATCAATTTCCTTGGTAACTCCTCAACCTGCTAATCCTCGAGCAGTTGTACAAGCGATCGCTCAAGGTGTACAGCAGATTAATCAAGATCATAATTGTCAAGCGATCGGTCTTGGTGTGCCAGGCCCTACAGATACCGCCAGACGTCTAGCTAAAAAATCAATTAACCTTCCAGGCTGGGATGATGTGCCTGTGGCTGATTGGTTAGAAGCTCAAACTGGATTACCAACTATTCTTGAAAATGATGCTAACTGCGCTGCTATTGGTGAGGCTTGGCTAGGTGCAGGTAGAAACTTTAGGGACTTTATCTTGTTAACTTTGGGTACTGGAGTCGGCGGAGCAATTTTTATTAATGGTAAATTATTTACAGGTCGTTGTGGTGCAGCAGGGGAATTAGGTCTAATTACTCTCAATCCTGATGGTTTTCCTTGTCGTAGTGGTAATCAAGGCTCTTTAGAACAATATGCATCTATCGGTTCAATCTTGCGTCGTACAGGTAAAGAACCAGCAATTATGGGCGAATTAGCCAAATCAGGAGACCTAGTAGCTTTAGAATTTTGGCAGAGTTATGGCAGGTATTTAGGTGCAGGTATTGCTAGTTTAATCTATGTTTTGACTCCTGAAGCTGTAATTATTGGCGGTGGAATTAGTGCTAGTGCTGAGTTCTTTCTACCAGCTACTCTTAAGGAAATTGAACAACGAGTCGTATCTACTTCTCGTCCAGATTTGCAATTACTCGTCGCCGAATTGGGTAATAATGCAGGAATGTTAGGCGCAGCCAAGTTGGTTTGGCAGATGAAAAGCTGATGACTGATGACTGTTAACTGATTACTAAACTTGAAAAAAAATTTCTTTTTATTAACTATTATTTGTATTATCGCTACGGGCTTAGGTGTCTTGGTTGTGGGTGGCATCGATCACCAGCAACTACAAACCTGGCTAGCAAAGATGGGCATTTTTGCCCCCATAATTTATATTATTCTCTATGCGATCGCTACTTTATTAATTCTGCCTTCAACTCCTTTGAATTTAACGGGAGGAGCAATTTTTGGTTTAGGCTGGGGGACAGTATGGACTACTATCGCTGCTTTGGTAGCTGCGATCGCAGCTTTTGTCTTTACTCGCACTGTCGGTAGAGAATTGGTTACCCAAAAACTTGCAGGCAGGTGGCAAGCAGTTGATGCAGAAATACGCCAAGGCGGTTTATTTTATATGTTTGCCATTCGATTATTGCCGATAATTCCCTATGGTTTGGTTAACTTTACCGCAGGCTTGACTTCAATTAAATTTAAAGATTATTTACTGGGGACTTTATTTGGCACTGTCCCAGGCGTTTTACCGTTTGTGATGCTTGGTTCGGGTATTACTCAACTGTCTCAAGGCAATATATTACCTTTATTGTGTGCTTTAACTCTTACAGGAATGTTGGTCGGTGGTGCAACTTGGTATCGTCATCGTCGTAAACAATAGAAATGACTATAAACACTTAGATCTTGTGGGTTCGATTTAAATGTTTTAACTTTGCAGGCTTCCACTCAGGAGAGCCAAAGATGCAATAACAAATTTCTCTTAAATTTTGGGATCTTAAGATGTATTTACCTAGACGTTGATACTCAGTTGCATTAATTTTAATTGGGTTATTGGTATTGATATTTTCAGTTAATCCGTATACAGGTCGCTCAGTTTCTGCTTGATAAGTGCCAAACAGTCTGTCCCAAATCATTAAAATTGCGCCGTAGTTTTTGTCTATATAATGAGGATTAGAAGCGTGATGAACTCGATGTAGCGCGGGGGTATTGATAATTTTCTCTAGAATACCCAAACGACCTATTTTTTGTGTATGAATCCAGGTTTGATAAACGGCAGTAATTTGCACCCCGATCAGAATTTGTAGAGGATCGAATCCCAGCAACGCCATTGGAATATAAAAGATCCACAAAAAGCAAGTTTCAACCCATGATAGTCTTGATGCCACTGTCAAATTGTAGTCTGTCGAGCTATGGTGAACATTATGATATGCCCAAAAGAATCGAATTCGATGTTCGGCTCGATGTTCCCAATAATACAAGAAATCAGCGATCGCAACTGCTAAAATCATCGTCCAGATATTAGTTTCTAAATGTATAACGCTAAATTGACTAAAAAACTTTATTCCAGTCAAAGCAAAAACATAAACTAAAGTCGTACTTGTTAAGCCATACACTATAGCGATCGCCATATTGGCTAGACTATCTCGATAGTTTCGTTGATTACGGTATACCAGATCTATTCCTATTTCTAGAAGGACAAATACTACTAAAAACAAAGTATCTATTTCTTCTAGCCAGTTGCCTAATTCTAAAATATCTAGCATTTTATTTCTCTGTTTTTTAATCTAACGCTCGTTATAAAAAAGACTATTTTTTGGCTAGTAAACATTTAATCTGATGTTACGCACCCAGACCCCAAAAAAGTCCCTGTTTCCTGTTCCCTAAAACCTTAATTTCTCCTTTCACTGTATAAGTCCTGATTTAATGTTAAATGTTCAAAATTATGCCGAAATGTGTTTTTCAAAGTAAGCAATCAACATCTGGGTTAGAAATTCAATTTGAGTTGTAAAAGAAGAACTATCTTCGTTATCGATCTGATCGATGATAATTCCATCTATTAATGTCCAGATAAATTTAGCCAGTTCAGGATCTTTAAGCTCCAGTAATTCCAATATTGCTTGTTGATAACGCCGATCTGCTTGTTGAAATACCGAGTTGTTATTAATCTCCTTAGCAGATTGCTGTTGATAGAAGTTATCCCAAATCGCTGCTTGTTTAACAAGATACTCCTGATTTTCGAGTAAAAGTTGACCTAATGCAGTTATTTTTTGAGAAATACTTTGGTTTTTATCTATTTTATTTAGGATTTCTATATCTTGCAGACTGATTTGTTCTACTAGTTGTTCAAACAACTCCTGCTTATGCGGAAAATAATGATACAAAGTTCCCGTAGAAACTTTTAATTCCTTGGCAATTTGTCTGGTAGTAACATTCGTATAACCTCGATTAGCAAACAAATGAAAACACTTACTTAAAAGTTCTTGGCGATACTGTTGAGCATCAATTATTTTAGGCATAATCTTGTTTTATATCGACCGCTCGTTTTATTATAATTCAAGCAATGAAAAATCACTAATAAATAAAATAATGACTTATATGATAGCTACATAACTCAAATTGGAGTAGTTTAAGTTAGAATTTTGGTAGGGGTTAATCAGGGGATGGGATTAATGACTAGTTTAAAGTTGAGAAAACAAGATATTGCCAAAATGACAGTAGAAGATGTGGCTACTATCGCTAGTCGTTTGGAGCAAGATGAATATGATAGTCCTTTTGCTGCTTTAGAAGATTGGCATTTGCTTAGAGCGATCGCTTTTCAACGGGAAGAATTGGTTGAGCCTTATGTTCATCTATTGGATATCGAAGCTTATGATGAGGCTTAAGAGGATATCTAAAATGTGGTTAGTGGTTAGTGGTTAGTGGTAACTCTTAAACACAATCCATTCTCCAGCTACTTCGGCGATCGCTCCTCCTGGTAAAGTAGAGGTACGGCTTTTGTTAGGGGCGGTAATTAGGCTCACTACTGCTTCTATTTGCTCAAAATTCGGCTGACGTGTCATGATTTCTGGTAAAAACTGCCGAATTACTCGGCGTTGGATTGCTATGGGGGCATTACGTAATCCTATTCGGTTTAATCGTTTATCCTGCTGTACTTGCTGTAATAGTTGTTGGGCAGTAATTTCAAGATATTCTATATCTGCTCTTAATAACTCTGCTGTTTGGGCTAAAGAATTTTCTACCTGAGGATTAAAATTAGCCTGTAGATAAGGGATTAAGTCACTGCGGATGCGATTGCGAGCATACTTACTATTTTCATTGACCAAATCAAACCAAATAGGTAAGTCAAATTGGTGACAGAAATCTAGAGTTTCATGGCGATATATATCTAGTATTGGACGTACTAGCGAAATTTCAGTGTTTAAAGACCGTTTCCAGCTTAAAGCAGCTAATCCATCTGACCCTGCACCACGAATTAAATTGTATAAAAAAGTTTCAGCGCGATCGCTTTTTGTATGTCCTGTAACAATATAGTTAAATTCCTTTGCTTGAGCAATTTCCACTAAAGCTTGATAACGCCACTTTCTAGCTGCTGCTTCCGTTTCTTTAATGATATTAGCTACTTTTAAATAAAATGGTAGTTGCCAAATTTCAGCAATTTGCTTAACTCTGGCTGCGATTCCCACATCTGTTGACCATTGATGATCACAATGAGCGATCGCTAGTTGCCAATCCCATTTTGAGCTTAAATCTAACAATAACTTTCCCAAACAAAGAGAATCTTGTCCTCCCGATACTGCAACCAAAATCTTGGCTTTTGGAGGTAAAAGCGATCGTTGGCGTAGAGTTTTATGTAATCGAGTATGAAGTTGAGTCCAATAAACCTGAGACATAATTGTAATTGCTGTATTAAAAATAAAATAAAAATTTGGAGAAAATATTGCACTACCCTGATCCAACACAAAAACATCCCATGCAAGGATTTCCTCAAGTCTGTTTTATCAAAAATACAGTATCTAATCCTAATATTATTATTGGTGACTACACTTATTATGATGATCCTGAAGATTCAGAAAATTTTGAACGTAATGTTTTGTATCACTATCCATTTAGGTGAAGATAAATTAATCATTGGTAAGTTTTGTGCTTTAGCAAAAGGCGTAAAATTTATTATGAACGGTGCAAATCACAAAATCTCAGGATTCTCTACTTATCCTTTTCAAATTTTCGGTAATGGTTGGGAAAAAGTAACGCCCCAAGCAAATGAGCTACCCTTTAAAGGCGACACTATAGTTGGTAATGATGTCTGGATCGGTTATGAATCTGTAATTATGCCAGGAATAACCATTGGCGATGGGGTAATTATTGCTGCTAAGTCTGTCGTAGTTAATGATATTGCTCCTTACACTATAGTGGGAGGTAATCCAGCTAAATTAATTAGACAACGTTTTGATGAAAAAATAATTAAAAAATTACTAGAAATCGCCTGGTGGAATTGGGATATAAACAAAATTACACGTAACTTAGAAAAAATTGTTGCAGCCGATATTGATGCACTTTTACTAGCTAATTAAACATTATTATGCAAACAGTGTAGTGTCTAATTATGATTAACTCTCTTATTCATCACCTTGGAATTGGTTTAAACGAGCCTCAAGCATCTGATCATGCTCAACCACTGTAAAAAAATTGATAATCACTATATGAAGATCAGCTTGGTAACAGAATAAAGATTCAGTAAAGGAATTTACGATGAAAAGAACTGTAAGTAATTATATATAAGTAACAACTAGTACCAACTAAATAATTAAACAATACACTTCTTGCAAAATATAGATTAGGAATCAAAATCTAAAACTTCTGACTTCTGATTTGCGAAGCTTATCCTTTAGGACTCCTGACTCCTGACTCCCAAATTCTATTTTCAAGACAGGTCTAATATCTGGTTGCTAGTGAAATTCTTTTATAACTTTTTTTGATTAGTTTTAAGATGATTCGTGTTCTAATAGTTGACGACCAAAAAATGGTTAGGGAAGCATTAAAAATTGCTTTAGAATCAGCAACCGATCTAGAGATTGTAGGCACTGCTAATGATGGTTTGGCAGCTATTGAACAAGTGGAGTTGCTGCAACCAGATATTGTAGTTATGAATATGGAAATGCCTCTGTTAGATGGGGCAGGTGCAACCCAAAAAATTACTAATCAATTTAGTAATACTAAGGTTTTAATTCTCACTTCCTATGACAGTGATGAGTATATTACTAAATCTTTAGCAATGGGAGCTAAAGGTTATATTTTAAAAAATACCGATGCTGAAGATCTTGTAGGTGCTATTCGGAATATTTATAAAGGTTATACACAAATTTCTCCTGGATTATTAGAAAAAGTATTAGTTTATACAGACTCAGGGGTAATTCTCAATAACATCAAAAATCCCATAACTGCTCCTGATCCTTTTTCCGCCAGCACTAGACAAGTTATATCCAGATCACCAAGAGCGATCGCTAATTTGCAACTTGCTTCTCGTCAACAGCAAGAAGAAATTGCTCAATTACGTCACAGTCTTGAGATTAAGGAACAGGATCTACCTGAAATCAAAGAAAATCTGGCTAACCATACTAAATATATTTGGCTAACTTGGTTATTATGGCTACTATCTATGCCAATTATCGGTTTTGCCTTGTTTCAGCTTTACAATAAAACCTATAATCTTCAAACCACTACTATTCCCATAGAAAGAATTGGTATACGTGGAGAATTTAGCCTCAACGGCAATGCAGAAAGAGTAGCCAAAGCATTCAAGCAAGATCCCATATTAGCTGATATTTCTAGCATTTATGTGGCACAGGAAGACGATACCATTGTCTTAATGGGAACTATTACTGACAAATCTTTATTGAGAAGAATGGAAAATATAGCCAAACAGGTACAAGGAGTGAACAAAGTGCATACCAGCCAAGTTGCAATTGAACCAGAATTAAATAACAGTGTCTTAGGCTCAGAAAACTATAGCTATTCACGATAAACTACAATATTAGAAGCGTTCAATTTTTAAACTACACTTAAGAAATTGCTAGAAATTTGCCGTTTAGCTAGACAATGAAGTAACTTGTGAATATTAATAACTTAAAATTGAGAAAGTATTGTGTCTAAACTTAACTGGTTAATCTCGCTGATAGCTTGTGCTGGCATTTCTAGTATATCTTTGCCAGTTAGGGGACAAGCTGTACTGCCATACCTTCCTAAACTAGATTCCGAAAAACTAGAAGTACAAGGTTTACAGCTAATCCAGGATGCTATACAGTTAATTCGTTTTGAGCAATATGATTTAGCATTACCCAGAGCAGAATTGGCTACTCAGCTAGCACCTGGTAATTACGAAGTCTGGTTTATCCTTGGTAGTCTCCATATTCAACAGGAGAAGCTAGACGAAGGTATAAAAGTTTTAGAAAAAGCTGAATCTCTTGCCCCAGATCAGGAAGGAATTTTATTTAGCTTGGGTAATGCCTATTTTCAAAAAGGTAATTACGAAGCAGCCAGAGAAAAACTAGAAGCAGGGTTAGAAATAGCAGCCAATGCTCCTGAAGCTCTCTTCGATCTAGGTAATACTTACCTCAAATTATCTGAATCAGATAAAGCGATCGAATCCTATGAAAAAGCGTTTGCCCTAGAAGAAACTTTTTGGCCCGCTTTAAACAATGTTGGGTTAGTAGAATATGAAGAAGGCGATCGCCAGGAAGCGATCGCCAGATGGCAGTCTGTAATTCAAGTTGATAATAAACAGGCAGAACCACAGTTAGCCTTAGCTGTAGCTTTATTTACCGAGGGAGAAGTAGATAAAGCACTGGAAATAGGGAAAGCTGCTTTAAAACTTGATAACCGCTATGCAGATATTAAGTTTCTTCAGGATAATCTTTGGGGAGAACAATTAATTGAGGATACACGTAAGTTTTTAAACAATCCTCAAATACAAGAAATCGTCTCTAATTCTAAAAAAACACCTGTAGAGGGCGAATTATCACCAGGCAGTGAACCAGCACTTCCTCCATCTCCGTAGATAAGTAATGAGTAATAAGTAATAAGTTTTTTTAACTACTACCTACTACCCACTGACGACTACCTACTACCTACTAACGACTAACGACTAACGACTACCTACTAACGACTAACGACTAACGACTAACGACTAACGACTAACGACTAACGACTAACCACTAACGACTAACCACTAACCACTATCTATTACTTATCAATGGTTCACTGATTACTTTGCCAGATCAAACAATAGAATTTCACTGTCTTGACTGTTGCCAGCAATGATAATTTTAGTTTCGTTAGTAATGGCTGCGCCATCTCCAGCTTCAAGCTGTTGCTCGTTAACTAAAACTCCGCCTTTTGACACTTGTAGCCAGACTACACGATTATCTTTGATTGTATAGCTTAGGCGATCGCTTTCTTTGAGAGAAGCAAGATATAGATCAACGTCTTGATGAATAGTTACAGAATTGTCTCGTCCATCTCGCGACCCAACTAGTCTTAACTTGCCTTGTTTTTCTGCGGGAGCAAAGTTTTTTTCTTCATAACTAGGCTCGATTCCTTTTTGCTCTGGCATAATCCAAATCTGTAAGAAATGAACTGGTTCAGTGGTCGAACCATTAAATTCGCTGTGTCTAACACCTGTACCTGCGGACATCCGTTGTACATTTCCAGGACGAATTACTGAGCCGTTACCCATGCTATCGCGATGTTCTAATTCACCAGCGAGAACATAGGAAATAATTTCCATATTTTGATGTCCATGAGTACCAAAACCTTCTCCAGGAACAACTTTATCTTCGTTAATGACTCGCAGACTGGCAAAACCCATGTGTTGTGGATCGTAGTAATTGCCAAAAGAAAAGGTATGTCTGCTGTCTAACCAACCAAAATTAGCAGAACCTCTTTCGGCTTTATGACGAATAGTAATCATTTGTCTTACCTCCTTGGTTTTGGGTTACCTTACATAATTTATTATGTATTAGATCAAAATAAAAGACAATATGATATTTTAAAGACATATTGTTTCTAAAAAATCTACAATTTATGGATAAATTTGCGAGTATGCGCGCCTTTGCTCAGGTAGTTCAATCAGGGGGGTTTGCTGCTGCTGCTAGAAAAATGGGAGTATCTCGCTCGACAGTAAATAAGCTAGTAATCAATTTAGAAGATGAATTAAATGTTCAACTGTTGCAGCGTAGTACGAGACAAGTTAATCCCACACCTACAGGGCTAGCTTTTTATGAACGGTGCGTCAATATTTTGGCAGAGGTAGAAGCAGCCGAATTAGCAGTATCTCAATTACAAACCGAACCCAAGGGAATCCTAAGAATCAATGCGCCTATGTCTTTTGGGACTTTATATTTAGGTAAGGCGATCGCCAAGTTTATGGTGCAATATCCCGAATTACAAGTACAATTAACTCTTGATGATCGCTTTATCGATCCTGTAGCTGAAGGATATGATTTAACCATTAGAATTGCCCAACCAGAAACATCTCCCAGTCTAGTCTGTCAAGCGATCGCACCTACGCCTAGAGTTCTTTGTGCTGCTCCTAGTTACATTGAAAAACATGATATTCCTCAACATCCCCAAGATCTAACTCAACATTCTTGTTTACACTATGGACATCTTATTGCAGGGAATCAATGGCAATTATTTGACCAAGAGCAAGAATACCAGATAACAGTTAAGGGAGTACTTTGTTCTAATAACGGCGAAGTATTAAAAGATGCAGCAGTCAAAGGGTTAGGAATTGCCCTACTACCGACATTTATTATTAAACAGGAATTAGCAGCCGAAACTCTGGCAATAGTTTTACCTGGCTATCAACCGCTATCTCTCTCTCTTTGTCTTGTCTATCCTCTAAATCGGCACTTAAATACTAAAATACGATTGTTTGCTGAGTTCTTTCAACAGCAGTTTGAACATGATTACTGATATTAGTTTCTAGTTTCTAGTTTCTAGTTTCTAGTTTTTAGTTTCTAGTTTTTAGTTTTTAGTTTTTAGCTAAAGAGTAGTGATCAGATTACTAATTACCTACTACCTACTACTTACTACCTAAACATGACTGATTACTGATTACTGATTTTAAGCTTTTAGCTTTTAACTCAAAAACATTGACCAGTAATCAACAATTAATAACTTCATTAACAATAATTAATAACTCATCATTATTATAGGGCTTGGAGATAAAAGCGGAAATATTATTATCAATTTCCGTAATAATTTCCTGACTAGAAATTAGTCCACTCATGGCGATAATTTTGATATTTGGATTAATTTTTTTCAAGGTACGAATTGCTGTTTTACCATCCATTGAAGGCATCATAATATCAATAATAACCAGATTA
>CAYMWC010000188.1:0-11514 GCA_964393695.1 uncultured Pleurocapsa sp. | reverse complement strand
ACTCTTT
Source organism: uncultured Pleurocapsa sp. (assembly GCA_964393695.1). GTDB lineage: Bacteria > Cyanobacteriota > Cyanobacteriia > Cyanobacteriales > Xenococcaceae > Waterburya. The sequence continues at coordinate 11,507 of CAYMWC010000188.1, read as the reverse complement.
GCCCAATTTCAACACTGCCATAAATGCTTCTTGAGGAACATCTACTGTACCAATGGCTTTCATCCGTTTTTTACCCTTGGCTTGTTTTTGCAGTAGTTTCTTCTTCCGAGAAATGTCACCGCCATAACATTTAGCCAATACATCCTTGCGTAAAGCAGGAATATGTTCACTAGCAATTATCTTAGAACCGATCGCAGCTTGAATTGGAACTTTAAATTGATGACGTGGTATTAATTCTTTGAGTTTTTCGGTTAAGGCTCTACCGACAAAATAAGCTTTGTCTCGATGAACAATAGTAGATAGAGCGTCTACAGGGTCTTTATTAACTAGGATATCTAATTTTACTAGATGATCGGCACGATAGCCCAACATTTGGTATTCCATGCTGGCATAACCTTTGGTACGAGACTTCATCTGATCAAAAAAGTCAGTAACTACTTCAGCCAGGGGTAATTCATAAATTAAACAGGTGCGACTTTGGGTAAAGTATTTCATGTCTTTAAATACTCCGCGCCGAGTTTGGCACAAGTCCATCAGAGTACCGACAAAGTTTTCGGGGGTAATGATTTCGACCTTGATATAAGGTTCTTCGATTTTTTCGCGTTTTTGCGGATCGGGTAAGAGACTAGGATTATCAATCTCTATGACTTCTCCGTCTACCGTAGTGACACGATAAATTACTGAAGGGGCAGTGGTAATAAGTTCTAAATTATATTCTCGCTCTAGTCTTTCCTGGACGATTTCCATGTGTAATAAACCCAAGAAACCACAACGAAAACCAAAACCCATCGCGCTAGAAGTTTCAGGCTCATAAGAAAGAGCAGCATCATTAAGTTTTAATTTATCTAATGCTTCTCTTAAATCAGGATATTGATCAGAGTCGGTGGGGAATAAACCACAGAAAACCATCGGTTTAGCTTCGGTATAACCAGGTAGAGCTTCCTTGGCAGCCCCTTCAACGAGAGTAATAGTATCCCCAACCCGCGCATCTTCAACAGCTTTAATCGCAGCAGCAAAATAACCTACTTCCCCTGCATGCAGTTCCTCTACTTCGATTTGAGTTGGAGACAAAACTCCCAGTTCATCAATTTCATATTCTTTGCCTGATGCCATCAGACGCACTGTATCACCTTTTTTGACTGTGCCGTCCATCACACGGAAATAAACTACCACTCCGCGATAAGCATCATAATAACTATCAAAAATTAAAGCGCGTAAAGGTTGATTTATAGTATCTTGTGGTGGTGGAACTTTCTGAACGATCGCTTCTAAAATATCATCTATTCCTAAACCTACTTTGGCAGAAGCTTTGATAATATCACTACAGTCTAAACCTACCACCTCTTCAATTTCTTGGGCAATTCGTTCGGGTTCTGCTCCTGGTAAATCAATTTTATTGAGTACAGGAATAATTTCGAGATCGTTTTCTAATGCTAGGTAAACATTAGCTAAAGTCTGTGCCTCAACTCCCTGAGAAGCATCTACTACCAGTAAGGCCCCTTCACAAGCAGCTAAGGAACGGGATACCTCATAAGAAAAGTCTACATGACCAGGAGTATCGATTAAATTTAAAACATATTGCTGTCCATCTTTAGCAGTGTAATTCATTCTAGCTGCCTGTAGCTTGATGGTAATTCCTCGCTCTCGTTCCAAATCCATATTATCGAGGAATTGTTCTTTCATTTGCCTTTGAGCAACAGTGCCAGTGGCTTGCAACATGCGATCGGCTAAAGTAGATTTACCATGATCGATGTGAGCAATAATTGAGAAGTTGCGGATACGAGAGACGGGAACGTCAGTCATAAAAATTTATTAGATTAAGAATCTTTAAAAGTTAATTATGTTTAAACTATTGTAATGTTCATTTTTACTTATTTTCTACATCTTTGAGAGATTTTTCTTAAGTTCACTAGTATCTTAACTGAGCTTCAGTCCAACAGGTAAAATAAAAGTACAATCCATAAATAAATATCTATGAATGACGAACTACCAAAATCAGAGCAATCATCTATCCCCCCGAACGAGAATAAAAATTCCCGTGAAGCAAGAAGGTTGCCAGAAAAGATTAAAGTATCTATTGATCTAGACTCAGAAGTTCTAGAACGCATTAAGCACCTTACTAATGATCCTAGCCGTGTCATCGAAACAGCTATTAAACAATGGCTTAATGGTGAACGTGATGGTGATACTGACTTAACTCGTACTTTTGAGCGTAATCCTCCTGTACCACCTCAAGGGGAATGGAATGATTAATCAGGACAAGAGCAGAAGGCAAAAGCTTGAAGGATAAGGAACATTAATTTTGCTGGCTTGTTACACCTTATTCCTATTCCTACCTTAGATATCTATAGGTTATAGTTTCAGGGTAGAAGCTTAAATTTTTAATAGAGACTTAATCAAAGTCTAACCTACCTGCCCATGCTCCCTAGATTTGATTCCAAACTATCTAACAGTAAGACCGCTATGTCAGCCAATGAAATTAGATGGCAGCAACTGGGAGCAGAATTAGTTTTTACTCAGGATATTGCGGGGAATTATCTTTCTTTTTGGTGGGCTAAAGCGAAAGAATACGGATTTCATGAGGATTTGTCAGCACATTTAGCGCATAAGATCTTTATTCCAGTTGATTTTCAGGCTTATCTAGAAAAAATTCAACGAGTAATGAAACGTCGTTTGCCTGAACAATGCTATTGCTTGTTCAAGTGCGCGGAAAAATCTTATTCTTTTGAATTAGTTATTAGTCCGATACTACCAATTAAAGGTGAACCTCAAGCAGTTTTAGTTATGGGGCATTTATTACAAGCAGCAGAGATGTTTTCTTTTGCTGAAAATGAACCACCAGCAGCTATCTACAGCTATCAAAAACTATTAAATCAAGTTGTTCATCAAATTCGCCGTAGTTTAGATTTAGAAACTATTTATCAGCAAACAGTTAATAATGTGGGTATAACATTTGCTGCTAGCCGTTGTTTAATTTTGACCAACCATAGCAACATTACGAAATTATCTGTCGAAGCTGAATATTGTCAACCAGGCTATGATTCGATCGCCCAATATCAAATAAACTGGAGCAAGGAAGTTCATTTAAAGCAGGCTTGGGAATCTAGTTATCCTGTGGCATTAGACTTTATGGACTCAGATACACTCCAACGAAGGTCTATATTAGTTGTATCCACTAATTCTAGTAGTCAAGATAATGTTTTAATCTGTTTACAACAATGCGATCGCTATCGTCATTGGACAACGGCAGAAATGGAAATGTTACAAGAAATTGCCGAGCAAGTAGAAGCAGCAATTTCTTTGGCAAAACTCTACCGCGAAGTGGAACAGGCTAGTATCCAAGCCGAAGAAGCCAACCGTCTTAAAAGTGATTTTTTGGCTAATACTTCCCATGAGTTACGTACGCCCCTCAATGGTATTATTGGCTTTTTGAAATTACTCCTAGAAGGTATGGCAGATAATCCCGAAGAACAACGGGAATTTATTGAAGAAGCTTATAAATCTTCGATTCATTTGCTCAATTTAATTAATGACATTTTGGATATTGCCAAAATTGAAGCAGGCAAAATGGAATTGGAATTAACTGAAATTGAATTAGATGAGTTGTTGCAAAATGTTGATAATTTAATTCGTACTCAAGCAGAACAAAAAAAACTTAATTTTCAGATTAAATCTCCTGCTACTCTTACTCCTGTTACCCTCCATGGTAATTATCAACGTCTACTGCAAGTAATGTTAAATTTAGTCGGTAATGCCATTAAATTTACGCAGGAAGGAGGAATTGTAATTAATGCAGAGATAAATAATAAAAAAGTTGAATTTAAAGACCGAGAATTTCCTGGAATGGTTAAAATCAGCGTCGCCGATACAGGAATTGGGGTTTCTTTAGAAAAGCAAAATAAACTATTTGAAAACTTTTATCAAGTGGATGGTTCACGCACCAAATCCTATGGAGGAACAGGATTGGGTTTAGCTATTTCTCAAAAGCTTGTCGAAGCGATGGGAGGCACAATTTCTTTTTACAGTATGGGTGATGGTTTGGGATCGACGGTAACATTTACCGTGCCTTTAAATCATTTACCTGTAATTAAAACTGTTCAAATGGAGTAATGGGAAATAGGAAATAAGAAATAAGAAATAAGAAATAACTTTGCAGGCAGTCAATTAAATTTTTGACTTTTGTACGGACGTTCCATGGAACGTCTCTACTTTTGACTTCCTTACTACGCCTGTTTACCTGCTGCTTGACGTACCCCAGCAGCATCGTACATGACAATAATGGCAAAGAGACAGGCGATCGCAATAGAATTAAGAACGGGAATAGTCCTCTTCTGTTGGTCGTTATTTCAAGAAACTGGTTTGATGAATCTCTTTAGCTGCCATTAATCCAGAATCTAAAGCACCTTGCATCCATCCACGCTTTTCAGCTGTGTGTTCTCCTGCAAAATAAATTCGTCCTTCTTTACGTCGCAGTTCATCAAAGAGGTCTTTTTCTTGAGATTCAGTAGGATATGCCCAACCTCCCATTGACCAAGGATCCTTCGTCCAAGAATGACTGACCGCATTCACCTGGTAATCGCGAACATGGGGAAGAATTTCTGACCATTGCTCTAGCAACTTAGCCAATCTTGGTTTTGGCTTTAGAGCATCCATACTCAAAGCAACTTCTCCTTTAAGATAAGAATGTAAAATACCTGTTTTTCCAGGGCGATCCCACGTCGGTTGCCAGAGTTCTTCAGGGCGATCGCGAAAGATGCCCCAACCATTCAAATTTTCTTTTGACCAGAAACGTTCGGGAAATTCTACAAACATTCTAGTAGCGGGACGATAGTTGTAACCTCCATCAAGAGCATTTTGTTTGGAAGTGGATAAAGGGGGATTGAAACTAATGCGATCCAGGACTGGCAAGGGTACAGTACAGAGTAGGCAATCGCCCTGATCTTTAAGTCCAGATTGAGACAACACTCGAACTCCTTGAGATGTCTGTTCAATGTCAGTAACGCGATCGCCAAGACGAATTTTTCCAGATAGAGCCTTGGCAAAAGCTAGGGGCAGACTATCCGAACCTTGGTCAATCTTTGTCCATTCCAATATTTGTGCCTGTGGTCTTGCTTTGGCTAGCTCGTCGGCAGAAACTAAGAGGCGTTGACCATTTTGAACTGTAATGTAAAGCCCTTCTTTAGGATAAAAGGGTTTAAGATCCAAGCCAAAGTGTCGGCTATAGCCAAGAGTCAGATCGTGACTGGGAGGAATCCTTACTGCTCCTGCTTCTACAAAATGTCCCTCGCTAAAGCGATCGCGAAGGGTTAAAACTCTCCCGCCCACTCTAGAACGAGCTTCGATAACGGTAACGGTATGACCTACTTGAGACAACTCATAAGCAGCTACCAGACCAGACAATCCAGCCCCGATGATAATTATTTTCTTTAAGGGAGAACCAGTTTCTAAAGCTCCTGGAGTTTTTGATTGGGCTTTAACGGTAGAATAAGTTGTCGTAGCAGCCAACATCAAGGCACTACGCAACAAGAATTTACGACGGTTTAGTTTGAACACTGTGTTTACCCTAACCTTGATAGCTATATCTTGATCGTTACAATAACCTTAAGTAGCAACCCAAACATATTTAGAAAAGACCATAGCAATACTAATTCCCAAACCCAAACCTACTAAAACCTGAAAAGGGGTATGTCCTAATAACTCTTTTAATCTTTCCTCATTGAGATTGTGTTCTTCTTGAAATAGCTCATCAACTAATTGATTGAGAATCTTTGCCTGTTTACCTGCTGCTTGACGCACCCCAGCGGCATCGTACATGACAATAATGGCGAAGAGACAGGCGATCGCAAATTCGGCAGAAGACCAACCTTTGGTTAGTCCGACACTAGTAGCTAAAGCTCCCACTAAGGCTGAGTGCGCGCTAGGCATCCCGCCAGTAGATAGTAAATAGGTAATATTAAGCTTGCGAGTTCTAATTAGGTCAATGGCTAACTTTAATCCCTGCGCTGTGATACAGGCTAATAGGGCGACCATTAGTATCTGATTGTGTATAATATCAGCAACTTCTTGCATGATTTTTTTTCTCTGCCCCAAAAAACATTAAATTAAATATATAAATAGATTTTTAAAATTTTTTATAGTTAGCGATCGCGAGTAACTATATAGTTAGCTATTGCTCTTAATGGTTCAGCTTTGACACCATAGTTTGATAATTGGGCGATCGCCTTCTTAACTAACTCCTGGGCTTTCGCCTGAGACTTTTCTAATCCCCATAAACTAGGATAAGTAGCTTTTTGTGCCTCCAGATCTTTACCCGCAGTTTTGCCTAATTGCTCGTCTGTCGCCGTAATATCTAAAATATCATCAATTATCTGAAAAGCTAGACCAATATTTTGAGCGTACTGAGACAGTCTAGTTATATCTTCCTCAGAAGCATTGGCTAAAATTGCCCCTGACACTACCGAGGCTTCTAGTAATGCCCCTGTTTTGTGAGTGTGAATAAAACTTAAAGTTTCGGCGGTAATATCAGACTTGCCTTCAGACTCCAAATCTAATACTTGTCCCCCAACTAAGCCAGCAGCACCGACAGTACGACCTAAACAAGCTACTACCCGTAGAATATTTTCGGGGGCGACATTTCTGGTTTGGGTAGCGACATATTCAAACGCATAAGCTAATAAACCATCTCCAGCCAAAATCGCAATATCTTCACCATATACTTTGTGATTAGTTGGTTTACCCCGACGAAAATCATCATTATCCATCGCTGGTAAATCATCGTGGATTAACGACATGGTATGAATCATTTCTAAAGCACAAGCAGTCGGCATTGCCATCTCTATTGTGCCACCCGTTAAGTCAGAGGTTGCTAAACACAGAATTGGACGTAAACGTTTACCACCAGCGAGCAAAGAATAGCGCATTGCTTCATAAATCTTGGCTGGTTTGGCGATCGCAATTGATTGATCTAACGCCTGTTCAACTAACCTTTGTTGTTGCTTCAAATAACTATTTAAGTTAAATGCGGCAAATGTCTCGGCTTCAGTTAGTTTTTTGTCGGCTTGTACCATATGGCAGGAAAATGTACTGAATGAATCACACTTTATTATCTCCTGACTGGGTATTTTAACCAAACATTCTTACGTTTAATGTGAATAAGCTTCGTTCAAATGAACTGGTTTATAGCTGTTGGCTATTAGCTATTAGCTATTAGCTGCTCCCATTAAGCCAATTTAACGGCGAAAAATGCGAATATAGGTATTGTTGGTACTGTCGTAGTTAGTCTCACTAGGTAAGTTGATAATAATGATGTTGCCACTTTTTTGGTTGTGGTGTCGGTGAGTGTAATGCTCATGGTGGTAGTAATCATCGTCATAATTAGATTCATGCCGACGATAACCCCTAGAATTTTTGTAATAAACATAATCTCCTGATGAATCTGGCTGCTGATGATAATAACTGTCATATCCATCATAATTACTCTCTGGTAGGGGAATATGAGATCCAGGAGGAGGAGTAATGTTAAGCGAAGTTGGGGCATTAATTTGGCTACGGACACCGACTTGGGCAAGTTGAAAGGTGTTTTGAGTAGGTATTGCCTGAGCAGAAGATTCCATAATTCCTAGTGCAATCACCACAGCACCTACATGTTGCTGCCAATTTGGTTTGGTTAATTTAATTTGATATTTTTGCCTCATAATTCTGCCCTTGTTATCTTCAACAGTAAAATTAATAAAATAATTAATAATTAGTTTAAGTAATTACCACAGTAGTATAAGTATATCAACGTGACGGCAGATAATCTGGAAAAGTTTCAACATAAATACCAAGCAGGAAAACAAGCACTAGAAAGAGGACAGTATCGCCTCAGTATTGAAAATCTCCAAGCTGCTCAAGAATTAATGCCTCCTAGTTCTCGTCGGGGTGGAGAAGCAGGAATTTGGCTAGTTACTGCTTATCAGGCTGCCAATCAAATTAATGAAGCGATCGCTCTTTGTCAGGATTTAGTTACTCATCCCGACTCTCAAACCCGTGAACAGGCACAGCGTATTCTTTATATTATCAATGCACCTAAACTTCAACGACCTAAAGAGTGGATGAGTGAAATACCCGACTTAACCAATACTGATGCTGAAGGAGCGAGGTATATTACTGCTCAAAAGTCCAAAAATCAAAATGCTTCTAAACCAGAATCTAATGAGCTAGATTTATCTCAAGTTGAAACTCAAGATAATCAATTTGTCTGGTTTGCTCTCATCTTAATTATACTCTTACTGGGCAGTTTGGTTTTGCTTAAATAAAATTAATTAAAACTGTTTACTCCTCACAAATTTCTCGCATCTTTTTTTTTAGAGTTATAGATGTAGAGCGTAAAATTATTAAAATTATCAAGCTAATGAAATTATCTTTCCCTCTAACTTTTCTAAAAAAGCAAAATAATCACTGGTGGATAAAAATTTATACTTCAATTCCTTGTTGTACTTACTACTTCGGTCCTTTTGATAGTAAAAGAGAAGCAAAAATTTATCAGCCTGGTTATCTTGAGGATCTAGTTCAAGAACAAGCTCAAGGTATAACAGTTGAAACTAAGTGGTTTCTTACCCTACCGAAATCGCTGACTATTGTCAAAGAATAGACCTTTAGTTGTACAATTGACGGTTGTATTCTCCTACACAGACTGTGATTGAACGCTATACTCTGCCCGAAATGGGCGAAATTTGGACTGATAACTATAAACTCAAAACCTGGTTACAGGTAGAAATAGCAGTCTGCGAGGCACAAGCAGAACTAGGTTATATTCCCCAAGCTGCCGTTGATGAAATTAAAGCGAAAGCTAATTTTGATCCACAACGGGTATTAGAAATAGAAGCGGAAGTTCGTCATGATGTTATTGCTTTTTTGACTAATGTTAATGAATATGTGGGGGATGCAGGCAGATATATTCATCTAGGCTTAACTAGTTCTGATGTGCTAGATACTGGTATTGCTCTTCAGCTGGTGGTGAGTCTCAACCTGATTTTAGAACGCCTAGAAGAATTAATTCAGGCAATTCGTTATCAAGCACAACAACATCGTTACACTATTATGGTAGGTCGATCGCATGGTATTCATGCTGAACCGATTACTTTTGGTTTTAAGTTGGCTGGTTGGTTAGCTGAAGTTTTACGTAACCGCGATCGCCTGGTAAGATTACGGAAAGATATTGCTGTCGGCAAGATTTCTGGTGCTGTCGGTACTTATGCTAATGTCGATCCAAAAATAGAAGCGATCGCCTGTCAGAAATTAGGTTTAGAACCAGATACCGCTTCAACTCAAGTGATTTCTCGCGATCGTCATGCGGAATATGTCCAGCAATTGGCTCTTTTAGCTGCTTCAATTGAACGTTTTGCCGTGGAAATTCGTAATCTCCAGCGTACAGATGTTCTAGAGGTAGAGGAATTTTTCTCTAAAAAGCAAAAAGGCTCTTCAGCCATGCCTCACAAACGTAATCCCATTCGTTCTGAAAGGTTAACAGGAATGGCGCGAATTATTCGTGGTAATGCGGTGGCTGCTTTAGAAAACGTGGCTTTGTGGCACGAGCGAGATATTTCCCACAGTTCAGTTGAACGGGTGATTTTACCTGATAGCTGTATTTTGATTCATTTTATGCTTAAAGACACTACTAATCTAGTCAAAAACCTGTTGGTATATCCCGAAAACATGAAGCGTAATATGAATGTCTATGGGGGAGTAATCTTTAGTCAACGAGTTTTACTGACTCTGGTAGAAAAAGGGATGAGTCGAGAAGATGCTTATCGGGTGGTACAGGAATGCGCTCATATAGCTTGGAATCAAGAGAATGGCGATTTTCGTCAATTGATTACACAAGATGAAACTGTAACTCAAACCCTATCTCCTGAAGAAATTGCTGCCTGTTTTGATCCCAATCATCATTTAAAAAATCTTGATGAGATTTATCAGCGTTTAGGGATTTAATAGTTTTCCACACTACCTAAAAATCAGTACACCATCATTGATCGCACCATGACGAAGTATTTTTTTGTCCTGATAGTAGTTTTGGGAGTTAATCCAGGGATGGCGATCTCCTTGCTTGGGTAATAGATGCAATCGTCGCTGTACATAGCCAAAGATAGAAATTAAATTCGGTACATCAGAATACATTATCCCTTTATAGGTATAGGTTCGCTCAAACTTGACAGCTTCCTCATCGACGCTAAATTCCACTCCACCGAGTACAAGCAGATTCAGTCCCGTTGCGGTAACAATAATGTTGGCTTCAAATTCTTTGCCTGATTTAAGGAGGATGCCTTTGTCAGTTGCATGGGGGTGATTAAATTGACTTCCATTAACTGTTCCCATTTGCCAGTTGGAACTTCATCCATCCGACCGAACAAGCCGATGCCTGCATTGTTAATTAGGATATCAAGAGGAATATTTAAAGCTTTAACTTGTTGATAAAGAGTTTCGCATCCCTGACGAGTAGCTAAATTAACCTCCAAGCACTGAATTATTTTTCCTGTAGTTATTTCAGCCTGGATTTTGTCAACTTGCTTATTGAGTATTGTCAAGTCCAGATCGCTCAGTATTAAACGGCTGCCTTTAACTAATAACTGTTTAGTAAGTTCTTGACCAAATCCCCCCGCAGCACCAGTGATCAAAACAACAGCGTTTTTTAATTCGGTCATGTTTATATTTTTTGTATTATTATTTCTAAATATAAATTTTGCTTCATAATTTAATATTTATACGTTTCTTAATTTATGCAAACTATTCTTTCTCCTAACTCTACTTTTACCAGCAGCAACAATCAGGTTTTACAAACAAAACTACAACAGGAACAACCTTTAAAAGTTATTGCCTTAGGAGATAGTTTAATTTATGGTTTTGGTGATTTTGTCGGTGGTGGGTGGGTTGAGAGATTACGACGTCAATGGATGTCTCCTCAGGGAGAAGGGCATATTTTATATAATTTAGGGGTTAGGGGCGATCGCGTGCAACAAGTATCTCAACGTCTAGAACAAGAATTTAATTGTCGCGGTGAACTACGTAATCGAGTCCCAGACTTAATTTTACTGTCTGTTGGGGTTAATGATTCTGCCCGTGTCGGCAAGCCAGAGGGGAGACTATACACAGACTTTGAAAATTTTAAACAACAAATTGAGCATTTACTAAATGTTGCTCAGAATCTCTGTCCCGTATTGTTTATTGGTATGACTCCTGTAAATGAAGCGACAATGCCTTTTATGGATTGTCTTTACTACAATCATTTTGATCAGTATCGTTATAAGGAAGCAACTTTACAGGCTTGTCAGGCAAGAGCTATTCCCTATTTAGATATTTTTGATCTTTGGCTATCGAGAGGTACAGATTGGATCAATATGCAAATAGGTGAAGATGGTTTACATCCCAATGTAACTGGTTATCAAAATTTGTTTGCCGATATTATGGCTTGGCATTTAATCGATTAAAAAGGGAAGTCAATACTTTAAGCCTAGAGCTTTTTTAGCCCT
>CAYMWC010000187.1:0-11596 GCA_964393695.1 uncultured Pleurocapsa sp. | reverse complement strand
AGAAACCATATGATATTTTATCGGTTAATTAACCTCAAAATCAACACCCTAGCCTCAAGCCTCAAGCTCAAAAAAAGGGTTTGATAAACAAAGCCAAACGATTCCTGGAAGGATTAGAGCATCCCGAGGCTTTGTCCCATGCCCGGTGGCGTCTTTTTGCTGGCGAGATGGTGCAGCAAACATTGTTCACACCAGATACTGCTTCAGCTATTAGTCAGCCAATTAATCAACACATATTAGAACTGTTTCAACAGGCAGGCAAGCGGGAACCTCTCAATCGCAGTCTTTATGTCGATGTTAAAAGCTATCTCTGCGACAATATTTTAACTAAAGTCGATCGCATGTCGATGGCGGTTTCTCTGGAGGCACGAGTTCCTTATCTCGACCGTGAATTGGTAGAGTTGGCGTTTCGTATTCCGACTCAATACAAAGTCCGTCAAGGAAGAACCAAGATACTGCTTAAAACTCTAGCTGCCCAGCAAGTTCCCCCCAAATGCGTTTATCGTCCCAAAGAAGGATTCAGCATTCCGATTAAACAATGGCTTAAGACTCAGTTTCGCCCGATTCTAGAAGACTATTTACAGCCAGATCTACTACGAGAACAGGGGCTATTTCAACCGAGTACAGTTGAGCGATTAAAGCAAGAACATTTTGCCAACCAAGCCAATCATAGTCATCTGCTTTGGTCGCTGATTGTCTTTCAAGCTTGGTATCGCAGGTGGTTTAAGGGTTAAGGAAGACATGAGTGTAATTCTTAGAAATCCAGAGGTGGCAGCTTCGTCAAATTATGACTTAATTATTATTGGTGGTGGCATCTATGGGGCAATGTTGTCCCTAGAAGCCAGTCTACGGAATTTGCGATCGCTATTATTAGAGCGGGACGATTTTGGGGGAGCTACCAGCTACAATAGTCTGCGGATTATTCACGGTGGGTTTCGCTATTTACAATCTTTTGACCTCCGCCGATTTTATGAATCGGTAGGTGAACGTCGTTGGTTTTTGCAAACATTCCCTGACTTGGTTAAACCCTTGTCCTGTTTGATGCCACTTTATGGTCAAGGTTTAAAACAGCCAGCAGTTTTAGCGGGAGCATTAGCGGTTAACGATCTGTTATCCTGCGATCGCAATCGGCAATTAAGAACGGATCGACAGCTTCCTTCGGGTGCAATAATCAGTCCCCAAGAGGTAGTGCAGAGATTTCCCCAGGTTGATCCTCAAGAACTCAAAGGAGGCGCAGTTTGGTTTGATGCTTCTGTGCCCGATTCCCAACTAGTAATGATGCAGGTATTACGCTGGGCTAATGAATTAAGGGCTATTACCTTAAACTATACAGAGGCTGAAGAGATTTTGCTAGAAGGTGATCGGGTAGCTGGGGTAAGAGCCAAAGATCAGGTTGCCAATACAAGTTATGAATATCGCGCTCCCGTAGTGGTCAATGCAGCAGGAGCATGGTCACAACAGCTAGCCGAACGATTTGATCCATCTATAGGCAGTACCAACATGGCAGCACCTATATTTAGACCCTCTCTAGCCTGGAATGTACTATTTGATCGCCAAGCCCTATCAGACTATGCTTTGGCAATCTCACCGAAAAAAACAGCTGCTCAAACCTATTTTCTGCACCCCTGGAAAGGACGATTACTTGCAGGAACAATTCACAATCCTTGGCGTGCAGCGGTTCACGTGCGCCCCCAACCTTCGGAATTAGCCATCGAGGATTTTATTAACGATCTCAACCTAGCCATTCGAGATCTAAATTTAAAACCTTCAGAAGTGGTGCGAATTTTAGCGGGAATCTTACCAGTTAAGCAGACAGGTGGGATCGAGCTGGCTTCACGGGAAGTAATTTGGGATCATGGTCGCCAAGGTGGACTTAAGGGCTTTTATAGTATTGCTGGAGTCAAATTTACCACATCCCGACTGGTAGCAGAAAAAACTCTCAAGACAATTTTTCCAACTTGCTTGCCAGCTAGGAACAACAAGACCATGCTGCCCAAAGATAAAATAACACGGGGGCAATTTGACTATGATTGGTTTCCTGGAGAAGACTCAGCTTGGCTGCAACCCTTAAAAAAAATTGTTGTAGAAGAAGCGGTTGTTCATTTAGATGATTTAGTGCTGCGACGTACTAGTTTGGGAGATAATCCCCAGCGTGCCTTGACTTGTGGTCAAGAAATCTGTATTTTGCTGGGAAAGAATAAAAAAACACAAGAGGTCGAATTAGCCAGGTTAGCAGCAGCATATACAAATTAATAAATTTATTTATTTTCTTGATTTTAAAAGTGAAACAATATGACAATAATCAATGTACTGTGGATGATTGACCATGTTTGCTACGATGGGAGTCTCCACGGGGGAGGACGGCTTTTTTGGAATATTTTAGAGCGGTTTGATGCTAATCGCTTTCGGATCTTCCCCTGTATGCTCAGGGCTAATGACACATTGCGATCGCTGTTCCAAGATGCACCTGTGCCTGTCAAAATTCTCAACAAAGGCAAATTTGACCCGACCACTCTCAATACAGTTCTGCAAATAATTCGCACCGAAAATATTCAAGTCATGCATCTACATTGTTATGCATCCTCTACTTTTGGCAGACTGGCAGGATTGTTAAAGGGCATACCGACAATTATTCACGATTACGATACAGAGGTTTATTTCCCTTATCCCAGCTATCTCAAGCTGGCAGATTGGCTTTTAGCTCCTGTCACTCAAGGAGCGATCGCAGCTTCACCGATGGTCAAGAAATTTTTGATGGAAAAACGCAACATTGACGAGACTAAAATTAGGATGATGTTTCATGCCATTCCCCCTAAGAAGTTTGAGCCGACCCCGATTGATTGCCAGTCGAGGCGACGTCGCCAACTAGGATTGAACCCCGAAACCAAAGTTTTGGGAACTGTTACCAAACTTGGTCCTCAGCGAGGTAACGAGTTATTGATTGAAGCATTTAGTAAAATCGCCACCACTCAACCCAATTCAGCACTGGTAATCATTTATAAGTTGACGCGCTTTCATCGTTTACCCAATAAAGATTATGTAGAAGTGGCACAAGTTGTTTTAGACAATGCTGTCAACCGACTTCATCAGTTAGCTAAAAAGCTGGGAATAGGGGAGCGAGTTCATTTAATTGAGTGGTCAGACAATGTAGACGAGTGGGCGAGCATATTAGATATTTTTATTGCACCTTTCTTGAGCGAGCGCTTTTCCTCCGTACATTTACTTGAAGCAATGGCTCAAGGTCAGCCCGTGATTGCCACAGACTTGGGAGAACCCAAAGAAATTATCAGGAATGGGGAGAATGGCTATTTGATTTCTCCAGGGGATGTGGATACTTTAGCAGAGAAAACCCTCAACTTATTACAAAAGCCAGATATCCTGGCAGCTTTTTCTGACCAGGCGCAACTGACTGCCAAGCAATACAGCATCGAATCTTACGTACACAAACTACAAGATCTATACACAGAGATAGTTATTGACTCAGTTGCACCGTCTCAAATACTTACTAAGGGAGCAAAATGATTTTTGGTATTTACGAACCCAATCGTCCCGCAGATGCACTGCGACATCAAGCACAAGCTGTAATTAACGAGGGAACTTCATTTAAAGTTTGGGTAGAAGATTCCATCTTACTGGCTTGGATTCCCAGTGGGATTTCTACCCTAGATGAACCTGCCCAACCCTACCATAGCGATCAAATCATCTCCGTATTTGAGGGCAAATTATATAATCTCCAGGAAATTCAATCTCGGCTAGGAAATAACACTGCTTTAGCGACTGAAACTTCTGGACAGGCAATTGGGTTACTTTACCAACGCTTTGGGAATACTTTACTAGAACAAGTGAATGGAAAATTTGCTTTTGCCCTATGGGATCGGCGATCGCAAATTCTGACCTTAGGACGTGATCGCCTAGGTATCCAGTCACTCTTATATAGCAGCAACGGTGAACGGTTGGTCTTTAGTTCTTCACTCAAAACCCTGCTCAAAGTCCCAGGTATATCAAAGCAACTCAACCATCAAGCAGTTATCGATTATCTCCTCTACTGTTACAACCCAGGCAATCATACCTTCTTCCAAGGAATCAGCAAGCTACCTGCCAGCCACTTACTCCAGGCGAGTGGTAGTGAAGTCAACCTTCAGCAATATTGGCATCTAAGTTTTGCCAACGTCGAGTCTAAAAGCGAACAGCAATATAGTGAAGAAATCCCTGTCTTGATCGAAGATGCGGTGAGCTTGCGGATCGATCCTCGACAGCCTCCTGGAGTGCTACTGAGTGGCGGGATAGATTCGAGTACTATGGTCAAGTTTGCCTCTCAGTTAAGCACAACTCCTATTTCAACATTTTCCTTTCGCTGTCAGGGTAAATCCTACGATGAATCTTATTACGCTCGGCTGATTGCCAATCATTTTGGTACTAATCATACCGAAGTACCTTATGAAACCAAGGAACTTACCAATATTACACAAGCGATCGCTGGTATGGATGAACCTTTTTGTGATATTGGCATTGAGATAGCTACTTTTCTCTTGGGTCGGGCTGCTGATGGGAAAGTAGCTTATGTTTTCAGTGGTGAGGGAGGGGACGAACTGTTTGGCGGTCATCCTGTTTACACAGCGGACAAGCTGGCAGCCTATATTGACCGTATTCCTAAACCTCTTCTCCAGCCTCTGCTTCAAGTTCTACAAACACTTCCAGATACGGAGCAAAAAAAGAATCTCCAGGTGAAGCTCAAACGATTTGCCTATAGCCTTGGCTTTCCCTCTGAATTACTGAGTCATCGTTGGCGAGTTTACTACACTGCTGCTGAACTTAAGACCCTCTGTACCGATGTTTTATTAGCTGACAGATCTTCTAGCACCTTGTTCGACACTATGCTGAAGCAGACTCAGAGAGATGGTGTCGATCTTCTCAGTCGCAGTCTTAGCAGTGATTATTGGACTCTAGTGAATTTTTATCTGCGAAGATTAGAATTGCTGCGTCAGTTTGGCATCGAGAACCGTCTTCCCCTGCTTGACTATCGTTTGGTGGAATATGCTGCGAAAATACCTTCTGACCTGAAACTTAAAGGGTTTTCCGATACCAAGTATATCTATAAACAAGCACTTAAAGGACTTTTACCTGATGATATTTTGTTCAATCGACCAAAGCTAGGTCACAGCGTACCGATGAAAAATTGGCTGCGCCAAGAAACGGCTCTTAGTGATTGGATGACGGATATTCTCAAAAGTGCATCATTTCGCCAGAGAGGTTTCTTTAAACCTAGCACGATCCAACAATTCCTCGATGAACACACTAGTAAAGTTCATAATCACTCTCACCGCTTATGGGCTTTACTGGTTTTAGAGTTGTGGTTTAGAGAATATCTGGATAATTAACACTTTATTATATTTATCAATGAATCAAACGCGAAAAAAACTGCTATATTTAGCCATGTGCGATCCAGATTTACCTGTCAATGGGGTAACAGTTCGCATGGGTGCTTTTGTCAAATATCTGGGAAACTATTACGACATCACCTTGGTCAACATGACAGGAGCTGGTCATCATGTTGAGCGGTCGATTCAAGCTCGATACGAACATCAATGTCATGGTTCGGGAGTAATTCATCGGGTAAGTGTTCCCTTTTCTCAGGCGGGATACTTTCTTTTTAGCCCAAAACTTTATCATCAGGCATCCGAGTTGCTCCAACGAGAAAAATTTGACTTTCTTCTAGTGGATTATGGGCTTGCTGCCGTTTATGGCAACTTATTATCCTCACGCTACCAAATTCCTTTAATTTATAGCTCCAGTAATGTTGAATATCGTTGGTATCTTTCTATTGCCAAGAAAGATCCTCGCCGTTTGCTGTTAGCACCTTACGTTTATTGGGCGGAAAGAAAAGCCTGTGAAACGGCAAAATTAGTCATTACTGTATCCGAACAAGACCAAAAAAGCTATAGCAAATGGATACCAACGGATAAAATTATCGTCATTCCTCAAGGTTTTGACCCCGAACAAATACATCCTACTCATCAAACCCTGGCTAATTCTGCACCAGTGATTATCTTCATTGGTAGTTTTGGAGATAAAAACAATTTGATTGCTGCCGAATATATTATTGAAAAAATCGTGCCAAAAGTCTCCAAAGTATTTCCAGAAGCAAAATTTCAATTTATTGGCTCTAAACCTCCTGAAAATCTCAAACATAAAAATGTCGAATGGACTGGATTCGTCGACGATCTAGAGCCTTATTTCCAGTCTGCCAACTTACTTCTCGCACCGATGACCTATGCCCCTGGTATTTCTACTAAAGTTGCTTTGGGATTAGCCTATGGTAAAACTGTGGTGGCAACTCCTCAAACCCTGAAAACCCTGTCCAAAAGTTACAGACAATTAAACTCAGCCACATTGACGGATTTTCCCAACAAAGTTCTAGAATTACTAACCAATCCACCAGCACCGATTACTGAAGAAGAGTTTGAGCTTATTTGTCAAGATTTTGCTTGGCCTAGTTTAATGAAGCAATTATTTCAGAAGATCGAGCAGCGATGTGTTCTTGGAAATAGAGTTAATTCTGAAAATATAACAATGTAACTTTTTCATCTTCCTACTTTTGTCCAAAGGGTTTTAACCCACTCTGACACAAGAGAGTTACTATTTTCTATTTTAATTGGTAGATACCTATAATAGGTAAATTGCCGAGATAAGATAAGTTAACAGATTTCAACAAGTTAACCCAATCAGTTTTTAATTGATTGTCATTGGGGTTGATTTGTAATTTTTGTCCTAAGCTAGTCACCGCATCATACCAAATATGGCGATCGCGATAAATTAAATAGTCTGCTTGATTGGTTATCTGCAATTGAGTCTTTAACTCTGGTAAAACAGGTATTCTTTCAATCCAGGCATCGACAAAATAATAATCGCTTTCAGGTGTTGATTCTCCACAGTAAATTTTAAAGTACCAATGATATTTTTTACCTATGGCTAATGAGTATTTAGAACTAGACGGAAGAGTTATGGCGAACGTCCCCTCGGTCGATGGTAGTTTAATTTGAGTCCGCTTTAGAACTTCTCCTGCTTCAGTTTCCATAAAAAATTCACCAGTCTGCATTTGAACGGGCAATTTCGGAATATAAAACCAAAAAGTAGGATTCTTGGAAACCGTTGAAGCCAGATATGAGTTAGATTGAACAAGTTCTGTTAATGGTTCTTCCCCTGGCACTAGAGCAGTAAGAGGTGAATTGAGAGCTGGACAATTATTACGACTAGTTCCTCCTCGGCGACGACCGATGGGAGATCCACGAGCAGGTAATTTGAATTTAGAAGAATTATTTTGTTGAGCTTCGGGAGTAATTTTCGAGGATTGATTAGGTTTTGCCTGAGCTAAACTTGAATAATTACGATTAACTAGGACTAGAAAAATAAACAAAAGCAAAAATTTGATTTTAAAACGTAATTTGAAGCTCATAGTTGTAGTATTTAGCCAAATACTAGGCAGGCTGACGAATGAAGCGCACCATGACTACTGAGGTAATTATTAGTGCTAAGGCGGGTGGAACTATTGGTATCCATCCTCCTTGAGTTAAGATACCAAAGCAAATGCTAAATAAAAGGAAAAGTGCTGCTGCAATTGCTATTCCCAGATCAAGAGGACGACGAATAAATAAACCCCAAATAGCTGCTAATACAGACCATCCCAACACCCAAAGTAATTCCACTCCCAAAGACCAACTCCAAATTAAAGAACGTCCATCAAGCACTGCACTAATAATTTGAGAAATAGCATGAGCTTGAATTATTACTCCTGGTATTTCTTTTTGCTCTGTAGGTATTGATTTACTAAAAGGGATTTTCCAATTATCTGTACTGCTAGGAGCAGTTACACCAACTAAAATTATTCGATTCTTGACTAGTGTACTCAATTTGGGAGCAAGACGATCATCTAAAATATCTATCAGTGATATTTGTTGGGCAATATCTGAAGGAGAAGATAAAGAGCGGTAGTTAAGCATGATTTGATAGCCTGAAGCGTCAAAATTTTGATAACCGCCAGTGTGACTAGTCAGGGGTTTAAACAAAATCTTGTCAATCTCTATTTCTCCCTTGGCTGTAGCCTGAGGTTTTATACCTTTTGTACTCAAATAGTGCAGTGCGAGCCGAAGACTAAAAGCCAACTCGGTGTTACAAGTCGAAATAAGTGGAGGAGTTAAATTTAGTAGATGACGGCGCACAATCTCACTATCATCTGCCACAACATCACTAAAGCCCAAGCGAGATTCTGGTACTTCAGGGGGAGGAGCAACACCATCTGGATCTCCATCTTGAGGGGAAGGAACTTTACAGGGAGCAAATAGACTTTGATGAGAACTTAAGTAGGTTTTTAGCTTGGAATATTCGGGATTAACAGGAAAATCACGGTAAATGTCGATACCAATAGTTCTAGCTTCATATTGTTTTAGTTTTTCTATTAGTCTCAGTAGTGCTGCGTCTGACAATGCACCCTGCATAGGCATTGCTCTTTGATTTTGGTACTGAATATCACTTTCATCGATAGTAACAATCAGAAAACGTGAATCTGGTTGCTCGATTGGTCGTAATTCCATCAGGCGGTCAAAAGCTTGGAGTTCAAAAGATTGCAACCATCCTAGATATCTAACTCCCATAATTAGCATCGCGATCGCGATACTAATAGACAACCCTTTAACTACCTTAGAGTAAGCATTAGTTATACTCAACGAACTAACTCTTCTCGGTCGCCACAATCTAGTAGCCTGTCCACCACTAGGCAATTGATTGGCTGGAAGTTCTGGCTGGGACTTGATTTTTTCTATGATTAAATGTGGTTGTTGTAAACGCTGTTGAGGTGTAAGAGCGATCAATTCCTCAATTAAATTTGCCAAGGAATCTGAAATTTGAGTTGCTTGCTCTCGCCAGATTAATTCTTTGGTTTGGGGATCTTCTAGTAACTGCTCAGGATGTACGCCTGTTAATAAATGTACAAAAGTACGTCCTAAAGCAAAAAAATCTGAGCGACAAATTGCTTGACCTTTGATTTGCTCTGGTGCTGTATATCCAGAGGTATAAATTCTGGTTAAATCTCCTTGTTCGAGTTTATCAACGTAAGTGTTAGTAATGTGTCTAGCTGTTCCAAAGTCAATCAAAACCAGTTTTCCATCAGGACGCAGCATAATATTTGAGGGTTTGATATCTCGATGTAAGATTTCTTCTTGATGTAGATATTGTAAAAACTGAGTTAGTTGTAATAACCAATCAAGTGCCAATTCCTCAAACAAAACACCATTTTGTTTTAACCATTGCGCCAAATTCTGCCCAGGAATTTTTTCCATTACTAAGCAGTGTAATTCTTTCCCACTATCTTCTAGGGTAAAAGTAAAGTAAGTATCCACCTTGGGAACTCCCAGATGGTCTAATTGCTTGAGAATATTTGCTTCTTGCTCAAATAATTGGATTAATTGACGGCGATCGCTAGTTAGAACTTTGAGAACTTTGATTGTTCCCAGATTATCTATCTCAAAAATTTCGGTATGGTGGCAATTATCTAATTTTCGTAAAGGTCGAAGAATACGATAACGTTCGTTAATAGTTAAACTTGTACCACAACTTTGACAAAATTCTAATTCATCAGGATTTTGACGCTCAAAGCACCAGGGATTGATACAGTAGCTCATGTTTTCAACTGTGAGGCTGCTTGGTTATTGATGGTATTGTCGAAATTGAACTGTAGTTCTCCTAACAAATGTTCTAAATTTTGTTTAGTGTGTCCTACTACCAGAAATGTTTCCCCTGAAACTAAGGAGAGGATTTTGAGCAACTGCTCTTGCACCAAACGTTCATCCCTATAGATTCTACATAGTTGATTAATAATTAGTTGAATAATTAAGGATTTTTTCGCTTCAGGATTTATTTGATTCTCTGTTAAGGCTAGATTTCGCAATAGTTCAAGTTGTTCGAGTTTTTGACTTTTACTAACTTTTTGAATTTCTTGGCACATTTTCTCGCAAATTCGATTGATAATATATTGCTTAACTATTGGTTGAGGTAGGCAAAACACAACTTCTTCCTCCACCAGATTTCTCTCAATTAGCGATCGCCTTAAAAGTGATTCTAGAGCTTCAATTAATTTACCTTGAGAGCTGATAAATATTAGGTTAGAACGCAATTGAGATAAAGAAAGGGAAAATTCTCTAATTGCTAGCCAGTCAAGAATTTCTATTTCTAAACTTGATAGGCATTCAAACTGTTCGTCTAAAAGATCGTTTAATTCTCCAAACACAATAGTTTTTTGTCTTAGAAAAGTAGCTACTTTACCTCCAAATAAATCTTTAATGGTATTGGCAATAATTTTTAAAGCTAAAGGATTTCCGCGATAAATTTGAATAAGTTCTGACCATTTATCTGGATCTAAGAGTTTTTTGACTTTAAAAAGTTCTTTGGCTGCTGAATCTAAGCCTTTAAGGGATAAACAACGAACTGGATAGTCTTCTCCTTCTAATACCGCAATTTCTCTTGGTTTTTCGCGAGCCAAAAGCAGCAAACAACTTTGATGAGATTCTTGTCCTAATCTTCTAAAGAGTTTGCCATAGTCTTGATATTCTGCTCGATATTTTCCAGCTAAACTACCACTTTGTAAAATTGCCGTAGTTGTATCTAAGACAATCAAACATCGGTGTCGGCGTAGGTTGCCCAACAAAATTGAAATGCGATCGTTTATGTCTTCTGACAAAGCTCGATCTGACTGTGGAGAGATTAATTGGGTTAAGTCTATCACTAACTCGTTGACAGAGAGACTATTACCCAAATCTCGCCAAATTACAACTTCAAATTCAGCTTGTACTTGATTGACAATAGAAACCGCCAAGGTAGTTTTACCTATTCCTCCCATTCCTACTATTGACACTAATCGACAACGCTCATCTAACAGCCATTTATTTAACAAGGCTAGTTCTTTCGTACGCCCATAGCAGATATTTACTTTTGGTATTTCCTGGCAATTTAACTGCTGATTAACTAGGTCAATTTTGCTGCTGTCTTTCTCTGCTACCGATTCAGCTTTTAATAGGTTACTCAATTGGCGTTGAATCACCACTCGAAAATTAGTTTTACTGATGTTTTCTTCTAATACTTCAGACAACAATTTCCACAATCTCGGTGCTGCTGCTTGCTTGATATAGCCCAGACTGTATTGGCAATTTTCTGCTATCTGCTCATAGGTTTTAGCTTCCCATGTACCTTGCAAAACTAGATGTTCAACTTCTTTTAATTGACGACCTGTTTTGGCAAGTACTAGATCGTTGATCGTTTTTATTATTGTCTCTGAAGTCATTAATCTTTAAAACACTTTTCTTGAATACTTAATCTACTGTTAAGCTCAATGATTAACTTTTAGATTAACTTAACAGCTATTACAATAGTGATTTTTGAGTTGTGATTTCATGACATTATGATCACCAAATATTTTTGTACAGTTGTCTCCAAAAACAAAGAATTCCTCTGTGGTCAAATAAATAAGGCACTTTAGACACTTGAAAAATCTGGTAGCAGAGATAAATTAACTCTATTTTTTCAATTATATACTTAATGATTACTTAAG
>CAYMWC010000186.1:0-11681 GCA_964393695.1 uncultured Pleurocapsa sp. | reverse complement strand
TGACCAGTGAAAAGAAAAGCAACTTTAGATATATTGCTATCGAGTCCTTTTCTTTTCTCGAATCCTCTGTTTAGCTGTTCAGTTTTTACCGCAATCAACTCTTC
This sequence comes from uncultured Pleurocapsa sp., assembly GCA_964393695.1. Classification (GTDB taxonomy): domain Bacteria; phylum Cyanobacteriota; class Cyanobacteriia; order Cyanobacteriales; family Xenococcaceae; genus Waterburya. Next base: position 11,577 of record CAYMWC010000186.1, on the reverse strand, counting down.
CAATCGACAGCGCAAGTCTTCCGTAGATTTTGTTACAATCGCAAGGCGATGGTCGAAATGAGCCCGTCCTTTATTAGTTGTAAAGCAGACATCCGGTAGCAAGACATCTAGGTGGCTGACCAGAAAATCGATATATTTTTGAGCTAGCTCTCGCAAAGCCAGCTTGCTTTTTGCGGAGAGCGTAAATATATGATGCGAGCGCTCTAGATTTGCAGTCACTTGTACTGGTTTAGGTGCTTCTTCCACAATGATATGAGCATTCGTGCCACTAATCCCAAATGAGCTTACTCCTGCTAAGCGCAAATCTCTGAGAGCATCATCATGCTGCCACATCATTCCTACTATCGGAATCACAGCAGGAATTCCATCCAGATCAATATACGGATTAAGTTCCTGGAAATTTAGATTAGGCGGGACATACTGATTTTGCAAAGCTAATACCACTTTTATCAGTCCTGCCAACCCTGCCGCTGCTTCTGTATGACCGATGTTAGTCTTCACTGAGCCTAATATGAGAGGAGTATCGGTATTTCGCCCCTGACCATACGAGGCCTTCAACGCCTTTACCTCTATTGGATCTCCTAATGGAGTCCCTGTACCATGAATCTCAACATAAGATACTTTTGCTGGAGAGACCTTTGCTTCTTCTAAAGCTTTCTGGATTACTGCCTCTTGAGCCAATTCATTTGGCGACATCAAGCCATTGCTTGCTCCATCTTGATTAATTGCTGTACCCCTTACTACAGCCAAAATATTATCTCCATCACTCAAAGCCTGAGACAAACTCTTTAGGACAACTATTCCACAGCCTTCGCTACGTACATATCCATCAGCAGTAGCATCAAACGTCTTACACCTTCCATCTGGTGCCAACATACCTGCCCGCGAGAAGGTAATGCTCAACTCAGGTGACAACAACAAATTTACTCCAGCCGCTAGCGCTAGATCGCACTCACCTTTACGCAAACTCTGACAAGCTAAATGAACTGACACCAGAGATGAAGAGCAAGCTGTATCCACAGCAACTGCTGGTCCTTGCAATCCTAATGTGTAAGCCAAACGACCTGCCGCAACTGAAGCAGAATTGCCTGTACCAAAATAGGTATCAAAATCTTGTAACTGGTTGTGCTTAACCTGAAGTAACTCATAATCATGAGAAAAAATACCGACAAATACACCCGTTTGGCTTCCAGATAAAGACTTTGGGTTAATACCTGCATACTCTAAAGCTTTCCAGCTTTCCTCCAGCAAAATTCTTTGTTGAGGATCAGTATATGTCGCTTCACGAGGTGATATATGGAAAAAGGCAGCATCAAACTGATCCACTTGATTAAGAAAGCCGCCATAGCGGCTAGCAATTTTACCAGGAATTTCTAGATTAGAATCAAAGTAATGGTCGATGTCCCAGCGGTTCTTGGGTACTTCCGTAACGGCATCGGCTCCATTATCCAGTAGTGTCCAAAATTCTTCTGGATTGGTTACTCCCCCTGGAAAGCGACATGCCATCCCAATGATAGCTACTCTATCTTCCATATCTTTTTGAGTTATGAGAGACAGACTCTCAATGTTGTTATCTTTACTATAAAAGTTCATCTTGATTGAGGTCGAGATAGGTTCTTTTATTTCTTGTGTACCACTTATATATTTCAATCTCTGCTCTTGGAAGTAAAGGCAGATAGCTTCTGGAGTTCCATATTGAAAAAAGAACGTTGGTTTCAACTCCACTCCAGTGCGCTGGCTTATGAGTGCTCCCAATTCCAAAAGTTCTAGAGACTCCAAGCCCATTTCCATCAACGGACGTTTAGGATTATAAACAACCTCCTGCTTGTTTACTACAGCACGAATACAATCTTCAATAAGCTTAGAAATAGAGTTCGATTTCCCAATTTCTGCCCAAGTTTGCTTGTGTCTAGATCCAAGCCTTGTGTCTGAGTGAAGGCGTTTCTGTTGACGATTATGAATATCGTATTCAATTAATACCCCTGTGCCTTGGTTATCTATATCTGCTGGCCTATAGCCTTGAATAGTTCGTCGAATTGCAGCACCATGAGTCTGATGGAAACGGAGAATAGGATCAATCGACCACCCTTGCTCATTTCGCTGGTGAATATATTCTTCTATCGAAATAGACGAGTGGTCGACGTAGTTTTTGCACAATGTAACTGCTACCACTTTTTCAATTCCAGCTTTAAGCGAACAGCACTGCAGCATAAACTCTAACAATTGATCCCCCAAAGCCATCTGCTGATTTTCTGGCAATACATTGACTGCCAGTAATTGAATTATGGATCCTTCTGCTGAATGAAGTGATGATACTTTTTGGAAGTCGGTATCGTACAATGCAGAGATGTTAGAAATTCTCTGGGAATAGATTATTCCTACAGCTTGCATATCTATCTCCAATATGCAATGTCCAGATGCAAATCTTTCGATTCGTTGCTGAATTTCATTGCCAGAAGCACGCAATGGCTGAGCCCAGCACTCAGCTTCTAAACGCAATAGTGCAGGAAGGTCTTCTGAGCGAGGGTGACGAATCAAATAAGGACGTTGCTCAAACCAATTTAAACTCAAAAAAACATTACATCCTTGCTCGGGGTAATTGTTGAAAAACTTTGATTTTGGAAACAGCCCTGCCTTCGCTGCAGCCATGAGCAGGGCTTCGGCATCTTCTTGCTGCTGTATTAAGAATTTATTTAATTCGTTCGTGTCTAAACCCTCATTTGTATCTTCTGGTTTATAGAACTGATCTGACTCTACTCTAAGATCTGCCAATAAAATTAAGCCGTGTCGATTGATAACGGAAGCCCATTTTGCAAAATACGCAATCAGACTTGGTATTTTCAGCATTTCAGCGATGGGCTCATCGTATATCTCAGTACCATTCTGTGCGATAGAAAGATCAGTCTTATCTCTTGACTGATCTATATAGCAAGGATTGTTCTGCTTTACTAACCAACATATAGGTAAAACTGCCCCAGGATCGCTGATACCCTGTAATTGTAGTTTTTTCAGCAACTGTATAGGATCTTTTATATCGCATTGAAAGTCTATATGCGGTATATCATTTAAGTGGCAAGCTGCACTTTTAAAAGATACTGAATTATCGCTAACCTTTACCATACAAAGAGGATACTGTTTAAGTACTTTTCCCCTAGCAGAGCTAGAGCATATAATCTTATAGACCCTTTGTAAAAACGTTTCATCATTACAGCCTATTATAACTAAATATTTTGGCTGCTTTTCGTAAGGCAACTGATTAAAGATAGAGAGAATAATCTTATCGAGATCAATAACCCAGGAGTCATAAATATTACTAGCATCTTCCATAGTTTTAAATAGTCTCCATGATATGAATATTTTCCTAATTTTTCTTTAAGCCGCCGTCGGCAGTCGCTTCTCTGCCTCTGAGCGACTTTGATAAGTAGACTAGTTTGATAATGCTTCTAAAAAGGGCTTTGCACGTTCACAAGAAACGACCGTGTAAATACTCATTAGAAAGTAACATGAGAGAGGCACTAAAGTACTTAATAAAATGCCTGCCGCGAAGATATGGAAAGACCTTGACTAACTACTCGGTCACTCGCTAGTCTCAGCTTCCGTCCAGAAACCCAGGGATACTGGTGATGAGTAGCGTGATCGTGAGCAACGTAATACGCACAACGACCAATTACTAACATAAGTAAATTGTGAACAAAAGGAAAGCGAGAAGTAAGATTGTAAATTCCATTATGTAATCCTCTTCTACTCTTATGAGCCTCATGTGAAAAGATGAAAAAAGATAGGGAAAAAGCAAGTTTTGACGGCAAAAAAGCAAAGATAAAAAAGTTGGTAAGACCAATTATGTAGATAACAATAGTGAAGATAGCTAGACGAGCAACGTAAAGGAGCAAAAAGCTTCTTCCAAATTTTCTGCGTCGTAGAATGTAAAAAAAGTAATATTCCGATACAAAAGCAAGCAACAATAATGATCTTATTCTACTACCTCTAACTAAAAAGTAATCTGGGTCTTTATCAGTGTTTGTGTGTATATGATGAAGCTGATGCATCTGCCTCAACTCATTGAAACCAACTGTGAAGGGGGAGTCAACCAGAATATTAAGTTTTAAAAGCCAATTCCATCGTGTCTTTGAATCTGGCTCATGTATTAGTTCATGAATTGAGGTAATATATCGCGAACTTAGAATGACGTTTAGGAAGAAAGCTACAAAAGCAGGCAACAACCCATAACTATAGAGAAAACATATACCCATCATAGTCAGTGCCAGAATGGGAATTATAATATTATAAACAAATATTTCGAGGAAAGATCTTCTCAAGTCTAGAAAAGAATTTTGACGAAGTTTTACTATTGGCATTGGTTCAGAAGAGAACGTTTCATAGCTATAGTTTAATTTAAATTGGGAAAAGAAATGTTGCACGATTATGATTTCATGAATTTTTAAATCAATTTTCGATATCGATTTGTTAATCTTGACCATCAACAGCAGGTGTCTAATCTCACTGCTCCTTGTTTGTCGATTTTACGCTTTCTCGGTTCTGCCTGTCAAAAATATTATTTAATCTGCTAGGGCAAACGCATACTCAAGCAGCCAAAACTTCAGATAAATAAGCATCATCCCATCCAGCCTTGATAAGTAAATTGATGAGAATCCTCTCCAACTGCTGCTTATGGTCGAAGCCAGATATTTATTCAGGAGTAGGCAGACCAAAAAAACACGACCAGAAATTTAAGGTTAATGACCCGACTACATGGTGGCAGGCAAATGAAATAGTCGAAGTAGATGACTCAAAATTAGGAAAACTCAAAATCAGTAAATGGGACAATCTGCATTTTCGCTCTTCTCCAGCTCATGACATGAGCTTAATTCAAGTAGAAAGGCTCAATCAAAAAAGTTCAGGAAAAAAGCGTCGTCCCTTGTGGTTAGTTTGGGTTGGAGAACAATTTCTAGAGTTAAAAGATATCTGGAGTCAATATGCTCGTCGTTTTGAGCGAAAGAAATGCGTGGGTTTCGCGCGCTTATTCCACTTCGCTGTTGGAGTTGACCATTGGTATCGCTTTGCTAAACAGAGATTACACTGGACTTTACCCCTTACTTTTCCCGTTAAGTGTATCGGGCAAGCTGCCAGCCTTCGCAAAGGTCGTGTAATTTTAACCAACCACGCCAGAGAACTTGGATTCCAATGGGAGTCTTACGACGGTGTTCGAGATAGCCCCCCAAATAAGCAACAGCTTCTACTGCCCAACCTACAGTTAAAATGTCAGGAAGTTTTTGGCTAGTCTTGGCTTTTAAGACTTCAAGCTGAACTGAATTAAGAATGGCGATCGCTAGTTCCACAGGCAATCAAATCTGGACAATACATCGAGAGAATCAACAGCATCAACATTCTTCTGATTTGAAACGTCTGATCAGTAAGGTCAGACAAAGAATTGAAGGAGTTTTTCATGAGATTCAAAATACTGGTCGTAATCCTGAACGGCTTTTAAACAAAACTGTTGTAGGTTTCACGACTTATATGGCAGCTAAGATTGCCTCTCATACTTTACGCCTTCTTCTCCGTCTCCAGTTTGGAATTGACGTTCAAACATTCCAATCTACAACTCCTTCCTGAAATTTAATTCACATCAGACGTAAAATTCTAATCCAGCAACGCCTCTTTTATTTACTCGAAGTTGTCAAGTTGTTCAGCAAACCCTAACTAAGCTGATTGCGAAATCTACTAGTACCAATAACCAAAAAAACCATTGCAAATACTCCTAGCGCAAACATATTTAACCAAAGTACATCTAACCCAACTCCTTTTAGCAGTAATCCGCGCACAATTACAATGTAATGACGAACTGGATTCAGCAATGAAAGATACTGAAGTGAAGTAGGCATACTTTCAATTGGTGTTACTGCACCAGAAAGTTGAACTAAAGGTACATTAACGAAAAATGAAATAAGCTCAGCTTGTAATTGGTTACGCGAAAAGGTGGCAAATAGACTACCAATTCCAATTCCAGCTAGGATGTATAATCCCGAAAGCAATAAAAGTAAAAGTAGATTGCCTCGTAAGGGAAGATCAAACATTAAGTGCGCTATACATAAAGCTAAAACAACATCTCCCATTAAAAAAACAAATAAAGGTATAATTTTTGCCACCAAAATTTCCCACGCTGCTGCTGGAGTCATTAATAGTTGCTCGAGTGTGCCTACATCTTTTTCCCTTATTACTACTGCCGAAGAAACCAGAGAACTGGTTACAAGCAACAATATTCCTAACACTCCAACCACAAAAAACCAACTATTTGTCAAGCCTGGGTTATAAAGAAATGTAATACTTGGTGCAATTAAAGAGGCTGTTAGTGTTGGAGTAAGCTGACGACTATACTGGTCGACTATTTGAGTAATATAATTGCTAGCTACCCCAGCTCTATTGGCATCAACACCATCAATAAATACCTGAACTTGTGCAGTGGAACCTTGTTGGAGGTCACGGTTGAACTTAGCTGGAATGACAAGTCCTATATCGATTCGACCTTGCTGAATCTGCTCGTCAAGAGTCGGTTGGCTTGTAGTGTATAGTTCAGGAATAAAGACTTTATTCACAGTAAAAGCAGCAATTAATTCTCTACTGGCAAATGTATTTGAGTAGTCAATTATTCCTAATCTAAGGTTATTGACATCAGGATTGAGAGAAAAGCTGAAGATAAGTAATTGTATAATTGGCAAAAATATTAACAGCAACAAGAGTTGTTTATCTCTGAATATATGCTTGCTTTCCTTGATTATTAAAACCCACAGACGGCTTTCAACAAAGTAGTTTACTATTTGAATGCTCATTAATTACTCCAGAATCTGCATACGATTTAGACTCCACCAAGCAATAATAAAGAGCAATGAAAACATAACTGTCAAAACTATGGGGACAAACCAAACACTTTGCCAGCCAGCTCCGCGCACGAAGATATCGCGAGTGAACATAATATAATAGCGTGCTGGAACTATATAAGAGACTAGCGATAAAGGAAAAGGAACGTTATTAAGCGGGTAAATAAAGCCAGAAAGCAAAAGGGATGTAAGAAAACCAATGTTTACAACTATTTGGACGGCAACACTTTGAGTATCAGCCCAAACTCCGACTAATAAACCAAACATAATATTAGTCATTAAAAAAATCAAAGTGCCAATCAAAAATGGAATAAGATTTCCTGCAAACCAAAGTCCAAAAAGAAGCGAGCCGCAAAATATAATGATAATTGCCTCACCAAAAGAAATTAAAAAGTAGGCGAGACCTTTACCTAGTAGTAGCTCAACTGCACTTATACTGGAAGCAAAGATTTGAATAATCGTACCCCGCTCTTTTTCTTTAACCATTGCTAGAACTGCAAGAAGCGGGGGATATACAGAAAAGATGACAGCATAGCTACCCGATGGAATATAAAGTGATTCTTTGCGCCCTGGGTTGAACCAAATACGTATCTTAGCTGTTACCTTTTCAACATTTGGTTGTGAAATTGTATTGTTTAAGAAAAAGTCAGTTGTAGACTTAATGGTATTTTCAATCACTCGTGCATTGTTGACATCAGTACCATCGACAAGAAATTGAACGATACTAGTTTTATTAGCTTTAATGCGACGGGAAAAATCTGGTGGAATAACCAATAGCACTTTTGCTCGATCACGATCAATAACTTTACTGACTGGGTCTCTGCCAGACCAGGATACAAGCCTAAATTGGTTCGTCGCCAAGAGAGTCTCGGCGTATGCTCGGCTAAGTGAACTTGAGTCAAAATCTTGAATTATCAAGTTTACATTTTTGATCTCTAGTCTGACAGCAAAACTAAAAATCAATAATGTTATGACTGGCAGAATAAATGCTAGAGCTACAGTAAGACGATCGCGTTGAAATTGAGCTAACTCTTTAATGCACTGAACCCAAATACGCTTCATTGTTTTGCTCGTGATAGATTCTCTAAAATATGGTAGTGCTAAAGATGTAATGAATTATTATAGGAATGTATAAAATTCCAAATAGCACCGATATGATTTGTCACGGATTTTGAGAAAAAAGATAGGTTTCAGCAGTCGCGAGTCACTATGTAGTTAGCTACTGCTCTCAAAGGTTCTGCTTTATCGCCGTAAACCTCTAATTGCGAGATTGCTCTGTCTACCAATTCTTGCGCTTTGAGACGAGATTCTTCTAAACCCCAAAGACTAGGATAAGTAGTTTTTTGTGCTGCTAAATCTTTACCCGCAGTTTTGCCTAGCTGTTCGTTTGTAGCTGTAATATCTAAAATATCATCAATTATCTGGAACGCTAGACCAATATCTTGAGAGTATTGAACCAGACGAGCAATATCTTCTTGAGGTGCGTTAGCTAAAATTGCACCACACACTACCGAAGCTTCTAGCAGAGCTCCAGTTTTACGAGTATGAATTAGACTCAAGGTTTCGGCGGTAATATTGCATTTGCTTTCTGACTCTAGATCTAATACTTGTCCTCCAACCGCACCCGCAGCACCTACCGTACGCCCCAAGTAGGCTACTACCTGAATAATGTTTTTTAAAGCGGCATTTTTAGTTTGAATAGCTACGTACTCAAAAGCATAAGCTAACAAACCGGTTCCTGCCAAAATTGCTATATCTTCGCCATATACTATATGGTTACTTGGTTTCCCTCGTCGAAAATCGTCATTATCCATAGCTGGTAAATCATCGTGAATTAAAGACATGGTATGAATCATTTCCAACGCGCAAGCAGTGGGCATTGCCGCTTCTATAGTGCCACCAATCAAGTTGGAAGTTGCCAAACAGAGAATTGGACGTAGACGTTTGCCACCTGTGAGCAATGAATAGCGCATTGCTTCGTAAATTTTTTCTGGTTTGCCGGTCGCAATAGATCTATCTAAAGCTTCTTCAACTAGAGTTTTTTGTTGTTCTAGATAACTGCGTAAGTTGAACGTAAGAGAGATTTCTGATTCTTGAGGTTTTTTATCTGCTTGCACCATATTCAAAATGTACTTATATAATTCTAATGTCGATCTTTATTATTACCTAACAAGTAATTTTAGCCATAGAATAATGAACCTATCCCAATAATAAATGTAGGTAACAAAACCTCAAATGCTTGAAGATTCAAAAAATGCTTGAAGATTCAAAAAATGCTTGAAGATTCAAACCTGTCAATGCTCTTAGTAATCTATCTTGTTTGAGTGCGCGCTTGATATTTAACATTGTGTTATTCGATCATCTGTCTTTATTCTCTCTTATTTCACAACAGGTCTATTATGTGTTTTTAACCCGACATGATATAGGACTCCCATTGGAATCCAAGTTCTCTGGCGTGGTTGGTTAAAATTATACGACCTTTGCGACGGCTGGCAGCTTGCCCGAAACACTTAACGGGAAAAGTAAGAATCAAAAATCTGGACGAAAAAAAAGCATGCAAATCCGCTGATTAAAGGTACGGTCAAGTTGTCTATACCTAATTTGGAGAAAGCTTCTAAAATTGTGGCGGTTAATGCAACTATTAAAGAGATAACCAATATTTGCCAATTATTGCCTTCTATAGACAGTAACACTAGCTCAGATACAGAGAAACTAGAAGCCGTCATCGCTAGTGAACCTTCCCAACTTTTGGTAATTTGTCCAATTTGATAGTGATGTCGTCCAAAACGTTGCCCAATAACAGCGGCCATACCGTCACCCCATGTCATGATTAAAATACCTACTACGGCATATTGAGGACTATTCTGCCAGAAGTAGGCTGTTAAAACACCTATGCTGATTGCATAAAATAATGTACCAAAGCTTTTTCTACCAATACTTTCAATACTGGGTAAAATCGGTATAATATAAGATATTATGGTGATTATTGCCGAAATTATTGCTGCGCTGACAATTACCTGAGTGGAAATGTCAAACCACCAAGCCAACAAAATTACATTTCCGCTACCAATATGAACAACTTTACGGGTTAATTCTGGATCGTCTGGAAGTACGCGACTTAAAATGTTGGCGATTGCTACAAATATCCCCAAGTACACGAAAATAGCACCAAGGGGATAGGCAAAATTGAAAATTAGTTTATCCACAAGCATTAAAAGTATTCATGATATTAGTAATTAAATGTATGACATAGTAATAAAGCCGGTGCTAAAAAGTATTTTTTGCATTGCTGAGTTAAGTTACATCACAGGAGTACAACTTTATCTTCAAATTTTTGCTCAATAGCGAGCATTTCAAAAGCTAATAGCTCCGAATAGATCGCTTTTCAGCTTAATACTTCAAATCAGCAACAGCTAATTTTCTTCTAGTATTTGATATGGAGCTTGCCCAAATCTGACCAATAACTTTACTTTAGCAGATGTAGATAACTGTTGGACAATTAATTGTCTAACAGTAAAATAAAGATTTAGAATAGTTATCGATAACAACTGCCAGTGTAAATATTGCTAAACACAAAGGTATTGAGTGTCTTCTGCCTTGTCTCCTACGAACATCTGATAAGTCGTTAAATGCTTCTAGTATTGCTATTTGAGACATTTTTATCTTCTGCTTTCAACATTAGCAGATTATTTGGTAGTGCATCAAACAAGTGTGGGATAAGTGATTAATTGATGCCAGATCCAAGGGGCGATCGCCAAATCTGCCCTCATAGCAGCAGTGTTTTTCTGACGACTATGAACCCAAATCCAGTTGAAGTAGCTGACCACTAAACGGACTGTAGCTTTTGTCTGTTCCCAAGCTTTGGCAAATTTATTCTGACGACGATGCCATCTACCTGTTTGCTGTCGGACAATTCCGTTAGTTCTCTCTAATTGCTGAGTCTGCTCTTTGCCAATGACATGATTAACTTCGCTTTCCAGAACCCTTTCATAACCTCCCCAGCTATCTGTATGCCATTGATGACAATTTGTTTTGCCTTCGGTATTCATTATTAATTGAGAGATGAATTCATCCGTATGCTTCCCAACTCTAGTCGCTATGATTAATCCGCTTTTACTTACTTGAGTCATTCCAATCCAACAGTCTCCTACCATTAATTCATGAGGTTGGCAGCATTTTTGTTTTTTTGAACGAACGACCAAAATTCATCCCCAGCTAGCTGCTCGGTTTTGATTTGTTGAACTTCCTCATTGTGAACCATTTGTCCTTTAACAGAAGCCGCTCGAATTAGACTAACTATTGTGTTGTAGGCTATATTGGTTGTTCGACTCACTCCCAACACTGCTACTACCTTCAGAGTGTGCTTGCAGCACCGTCCGAATTTTTTCTGATTTAACTTGTCGCCGATAGTAAATCGTATCGAAAGTTTCGCTATAAGTTTGTTGGCAGTTCGGACAGTAGTATCTTTGGCTACCTTTACTCGTTTTTCCGTGCTTATGAGTTTTATCATGACCGCAGAGAGTGCATTCCATCTAAACAAGCTAACTATGAGAACTTTGTTAGTTTATCATTCCCACACTTTCTTGATGCACTACCTATTATTTTACCATCTAGAATGAAATAGCCCTGAGCAATGCCCATCTATCAATGATAGCTTCACATTTTTCAACATCAGGCTCAGCAACCAAACAGTGACAACCAAGTT
>CAYMWC010000185.1:0-11685 GCA_964393695.1 uncultured Pleurocapsa sp. | reverse complement strand
TTTCCCAACATGGCTATTACCAATAAAGAAAGAGTAGGCAGAGCATTAGATATTTTGAAAGAAGGCTTGTATCCTTTTGTAGAAAGGGAAATGCGTTCCAATACTTCTCGGTTAAGCATTAAACAGAGTTGAAAATCGAAAAAGTAAGTTGTTTTTGCGGTGAAGATATTTTTTGATGAATCGGTTTTTTTGAAGGAAATTTAGAACGACGTTTCTTGACTACTCTGGGATTTTGTCTGCCTTTTCGTGGAGGAATTTTTTCAGCTAATATATCCTGAATTAGCCGTGAGAAAAAAAGGGAACTTGCCGCTCCTCTAAGTCTTGAAAATCAGGAATGGCTCGGCGAACAACTTTGAGAGTACCAGTGAAGCCGAGGCGTAAAGGAGAAATATTTTCTTGCTCGGAAGCTTGGAACATTAGAGAGCGAATAGCATAGTGACCCAAGAGCCAGCCATAACGAAGTGTATCCTTTAGGATAAATTTCTTGCACCACTTCACGGGGTTTGAGGGAACGAATCGGAGTTTTACGTCCCAAAAGATGAGTTTTCAGCTCATCAATGGTATTTTCGATTTCCCATCGCTGATGATATTGCTGTGCCAACAATAAGGCAGGAAACAAAGCCAAGTCCATCAAGCTAGTAACCAAGCGATAAGTTTTCAGTTCTCCATCAGTCTCAATACTGTACTCAATCACCCGAACTTGAATTTTACCGAATCCTTTGATGTAAGCTTCCTTTGACGTGACTCAAAGCTATTGGTTTTTTCTAAAGCTTCTTCAATCATTTCTGGTTCAATGACTGTTTTTATCGCTTGAAATACTAATGAAGCTTCTAGCTGGGGATTAATCAAAGAAAATTCTTTGAGTTGCAACGCCTAATACCTAAATTCGATAATGGTTAACCTCAATTACTTTAAACTATTTTTGGCTTAACCGAGAAGTATTGTCACTACTACCTACTAACTACTACCTTAGAGCTAATCACCCTAATTGCCCTAAGCTAATCTTGTAGAGGTATATATGGCAATTGGCAAGTTTCTACCAAACTGGCATGAGAATCAGATACGTCTGTAAGGGTTTTAGTTGATTCTTTTTGTAATAGCTGTTGATAAAATTCTGATGTTTGTCCTGGTGGAAGTTGTTGTAAAGTCTGTAGTAACTGATTAGCTTGCTCTAATAATAGTTCAACATTTACGCCTTCATAGACAGGCTGATAGTCATATAAACGTCTGATTGCCTCGCCTAAAAGAATAATTGCACCCCGTAAATTATCATTGCTGAGATGATAACAACCAACTGCTACCTGTAAAATCCCTTGATAAAATCTTTTATCAGCTTCGGGTGCTTCAACCCAAATAGCTTCTAGGGTATCGTGACAGTCGTAAAACTGGTGTTGATTAAATTCAGCGATCGCGCGTTTAAATTCTGGTATCGATACCATATTAATATTATTGCCAGTTATTGCATTTCTCTACAATATTGATTAATTTCTTCAGTAGTAATTGTTTGTGTCTGGCTGGCAAAAGCATTATCTGGAGTCAGGAACAACATACAGTGACATTTTTTTTCTTCCCGCATTGGTACACATGGGCAATTCCAAAAAGCTTTTTTTACCTCCGCAGCTTTATCTTCGTAATGACGACAAGGACATAGAGGCGAACCTAATTCTTCTTTGTGTTTAGCTAATCCTTTAATTACCGCAGCAGTTATAGATAAGTCGCTACAAAAATAAGTTTCGGTGCGTTGAGCGTACTTTTCCGCAAATTTCCGCATTGATTCTAAATTTTTATCGTAACTTTGCTCCGTGGATACTGATTCTGCCTTAGTCATACTTTTAAATTAAGTGAAATTATCTAGTTTTGGAGTAAAAAAAAATTGATCAGTAGTTAATGAGGGATTTCTGGATGTCGGATAGCTAAATTATTAGTTATAAAGGATTAGTTATGTTAAATATTGGATTATTCTAATGCGTTTAATTCAAGATCACACACAAATTTTGTTAGAAGTATATAATACTTTGCCTTTCCCAAAATTTGGTACGAGATTGTTACTAAACTCAAAACAGTGCTGATCAATAGTTTTGTGTGATCTAGTATTAATTATGATTACTGTTGCTCTCAAAGTTAGCTCATAACCCGAAATTTAACTAAGTTACTAATTATTTAAATTATGAACTCATCCAGTAATGGCAATAGCGACTATCTTGTTGACAGTGTAAAATCAAATTCCACTCATGATAACGTTGCTGATTTTCCCAGTCATGTAATTCGCGTTTTAATTGTTGACGATCAAAAAATGATTAGGGAAGGGTTGAAAGCCTTAATCAAAACCGAATATGATATCGAAATAATTGGTATTGCCGAAAATGGTGAAAACGCTGTTAAACAGGTAGAATCTCTTCAACCCAATGTAGTTCTAATGGATATGGAAATGCCTGGGATGAATGGCATGGAGGCGACTAAAATCATTTGCCAGCGATTTCCTGATGTCAAAGTTTTGGTTCTTAGTACTTTTGACAATCAAGAATATGTTTCTCGTTCTCTTAACTCTGGAGCAATGGGTTATTTACTCAAAGGAACTCCCGCTAAAGAACTAACCGATGCTATTAGATCAGTTCATCGTGGTTACGCTCAAATTGGGCCAGGAATTTATCGTAATTTGAATCTACCTCAACTCCAAGAAGCAGAAAAACTACCGATTACTTCTCCTTTAGTCACTCGCACTAAAGAAGTAGAAACTCGTCTTGAGCGTGCTTACCCTCCAGGAGAATTAGTAACTACAAACTCCGAGCAAAAGAGTGCAGCTTTGGTGAAACGTAATCCTGCTGCTCTTAATACTCGTAAATTTGAGCAAACTGTCATTTTACGTCGTTCTCCCAAATGGTCTAGAGCAACTATCTGGGGAGTCGTTGGAGTGACTACTTTTAGTCTAATCTGGGCTTATTTTGCCAAAATTGAACAGGTGATTCCTGCCCAAGGTATAATTCAACCTACAGATAAGTTACAAGAAATACAAGTACCTACGAATGGTGTAGTGCAAGAGGTTAAGGTTGAGGAAGGACAACGGGTAGAAAAGGGTGATGTCTTGCTGGTTTTAGATGCGACTACATCTAAAGCACAGGTAGATTCTCTGAGCCAAGTACGTAAGTCTTTAACTCAGGAAAATAAATTTTATCGTTCCTTGATGGCAGGGGATATTAATTCTAAAAATATCGATCAAGCGATCGCCACTTCCGATATCCCTCTAGAAATTGCTAATCTGACTCGCAATCGTACCGAACTTAAAGAGGAAAATGAGCTTTTTAATGCTCTTTTGGGTAGCTCTGACGGTAGTTTGAATCCAGAACAGCAGGTTAGATTAGAAACCTCTCAAGCAGATTTACAGGAAAGAACTGCTGCTGCTAGATTGGAAGTTGAACAGTTAGAAAAACAGTTAGAGCAGAATCGCATTCAACTAGAAGATAATCGAGCGCAGTTAGCAACATCGAAACAAAATTTAGCCGAAATTAAACAGCGTAATCAAGAAGCACTAAAACAGGCAAAAGAGAGTTTGCAAATTGAGCAACAGACTTTAAAAGCACTTTTACCTGTATTTCAACAAGGGGGAATTGCCAAATATCAAGTAGACCAACAAAGACAAAAAGTTAACGATCGCAATGCTGCCATAGTTGACGCTCTTAAAGAAGGCAATTTAGAACGCGATCGCCAACAACAAGAGGTAACAACCCTTCAGGCAGAAATTCAACGCCTATTACAAGAAGAACAAAGATTAAATCTCGATATTTCTCAAGCTGGAGCGCAACTGAGTAACACCACTACTCTATCTAAAAAAGATCTTCTCGACCAAAATGCGGAAAACCGTAAGCGACTGGCAGAAATTGATAGTCAACTTAACAAAACAATTGTCGAAAACGATAAAGCGATCGCCGAAATCAATAGTCAAGTTAGTAGTGCCGAACAAAACCTTAAATACCAAACCATTGTTGCTCCTGTAACAGGAGATGTTTTCGATCTGCGGGCTTATCCTGGATATGTACCTCCTGCTGGTCAAGCAGCACAACCCGTATTACAAATTGTTCCCACCGAAGATTTAATTGCAGAAGTATTTATTACTCCTCAAGATATTGGTTTTGTAGAAAAAGGTATGAATACAGATGTTCGTATTAGTACTTTTAATTATAGTGACTATGGCGATATTAAAGGCAAAGTGGACTTTATCAGTGCTAGTGCTTTAAAACCTGAGCCTCCCTATGATTTTTTCCGCTATGTTGCCAAAATCGATCTCGACCAAGACTATTTAAATATTAATGGCGAGAAGAAATACATTCAGCCTGGAATGGAAGTTCAAGCTAACATCCGTATCAATGAAAATCGTACTGTCTGGGAGTTATTCGTGGGTTCATTCGTCGGTGGAGTTGAGAAAATTAAAGAATTAGAGTAATTTTCAATAAAATCGCGACTGGAATTGGTGATTAGGGATTAGGGATTGGAGATTGGGTAATAGGTCATCAAAGTAGCAAGTAGCAAGTAGCAAGTAGCAAAAAAGATTATAGGTAGTGGGTAAAAAACTCATTACTCATTACTCATTACCTATTACCTATTACCTATTACCTATTACCTATTACTTGTCCCCCAGTCCCCAGTCTTTATTAAGAAAACGTCAATTTTCGCATCATAAAAGCAATTAAACTGGTGGCGCAAATCACAGCTAATTGTCCTGGGAGAGGATTGAGAGAATAGATTACTATTGTCTGTATTAAAGAATTAATCTCGTCTCCTAAACCAGTTGTATAGTAGATTATTGTGAGGTAGATAATACCTATCAAATGAATGACTATTAGTCCTGCTAAACAACTAGCAACTAAGGAAGAGAATTTCACTAAAGTCTGATATGCCAACCAGCCACAAAGCCAAGCACCAAAAGTAAACCCAATAAGATAACCAAAATTTGGCTGTTGTAAATATTCTATCCCTCCACCACTGGTAAATATCGGTAATCCAGCTAATCCGAGGGATATATAAGCAATTTGAGACAATAATCCCGCATTTTTACCTCCCAAGCAAGCGGTAAATAAGACTGCGCCAATTTGATAGCTAACTCCTAAAGTTTCTACTCCAAATCCTTCACCCCACCAAGACCAAGGTGCAGCAATTGTATGCGCGGGTATAAAAGTTGCTCCAGAGGTTAAAATCAAACCGATCGCTGCCCACAATAAAACTTCTGGTAGAGATGGTACATAAGCTCGGTTAGGTTTGTCTAATTTTAGATCTAACTGATCTCGTAACCATTTATTTTCTTGTTTTAAACTTTCTAAATTTTGCTGTTTTTGTTGTAAAAGTTGCTGTAGTTGATTAATAATTGCTTTGACCGTCGAGGGAGTCATTTCCCATTCATAATCATTAATCTCAGAGTTGGGTTTGGATAAGTCTTTTAGGTCAGACATGAACTGAGGCTATTGAGGGCATTTTCCAGTTTAACTTTGGATTTGCTATTTGTTGTACAAATTAATCTGAAAATTGTTTTTCGCTGTTAGCTTCGTTAATTAATGTATAGATTGTCTTGAACAATGATTGCGTTCTAAATAGGCTAATTTACAATTGGTTTTAAAGTCTTTCTTTTAATAATGCTTTTAATTCATTTTGCTTTTCGATTGAACCAGCAAGTAGAATATTTAACTTACCTACTAAAATGCTACCCCAGTTGACTAAGATTACTCCTGTACCTGTTTGAGTATCAAATTCCAATCCACTAAGATTGAGATCTTCTAAAAAAGTATATTGAGTATCAAAGTTTTCACTAGCCCAACTGGCAATATTTAGTTTTTTAGCAATGCCCGTAGGATAGGATGCACCATTAAAACGGGGATTACATTCGATCGCGTAATAGCTTGAATCACTATCTTCTTGCACCACTGCAACATCAAAGGCAAATATTCCTTTCATCCCTTTTGCTCCCATCCACTGTGCCATAGGTTTTAGCAAAAACCAAGGTTGGTGAACAGTAGGATAACGATTACCTTGGTGGGCAAATCCGTCTAGTATTTGTTCGGTAGCAGCTAGAGATTCTATTTTTCCAGCTGTAACCTGATACTGTAAATTGAGAAATTTATCAGCAACTACCTCTTGTTGTACTTGTAAAGGCACATTGTCAGCTATAGTTACTAGTGCTTGCTTTAACTGCTGTTGGTTTTCACAGCGATTGATCCCCACACCATCTACAGAGATAGCAGGTTTTAAGTAACAAGGGTATGGTAGCTCAGATAATTGCTCTAATTCAGCTTTATTTTCAGAGCAAATTGTTTGGGGAATATTGACATCTAAATCTTGCGCCAATCTAATAAAATTATTTTTCGAGTTAATAAATTCGACTACATCCAGCCAGTCTCGATTTTGGGAACGAAGCTCATGATCATCATTGATACCTTGGTGAATGGCATCGCAAAAAATAAAAACTGATACCTCACAGTCAGGATATTCTCTCAACTTCTGGAAAGATACATCCCAAATAGGATTTTGACTATGGCTTAAACCAATACGCTGATAGTGTTTCGTAATTGCATTCCACTGTGATTGTAAGTCTGGATGTAGTTGGATATAATCTTGTGGTTCAGTCATTCCTAGTACTCTCCCTGAATAGAGATAGTTACCAACTACCGCATCGTGGGTACAGTGCATGATATCGTGATTGAAAATTTTAATCTGAGTCATAACATTATCTCTGGGAAAAATCTTTGCTCAGATTGTCTCAAATAGTCACGCTCAATTTTGGTAGCGTAAATATCTTTTTTAGGCGTTGTTTAAACCAGGGTTATACTTTTAGGGGAAATCACTAAATCTAACAAAACATTTGATTCATGGGGGAGATAAGCCAACTCGGATGTTTTAATCTAGCTTAGTTAAGAAAATAAGCAAAAAGTCAAGAGAAATAAAGAATCGTGTAAAAGAATCCACTTAAAACCAGTAAGGTTGGAGTTAACCAATCTCCCCAGCGTACATATAGAGTTTTGTTTTGGCGACGGTAGATGGTGTGTTGATGAATTACGTACTGATCTATCTGAGAAATCCAGAGAGTATGACCATGAGGATCGACGATCGCGGAATAACCTGTGTTGGTTGCTCTGGCAGCCCAGCGATCGCTTTCAATTGCTCGTATGACATCGTGGGCATGATGTTGACTAGGCATTGCCTTGCTATAGTGCGCGTTATTAGCTATGGTAATGATAAATTGACCCCCTGCTTTTGCCTGACGTAGGAAATGCTGGGGAAAGGCAGATTCGTAACAATTCGCCACAATTGCTCGGCCAAAAGGTGTATCAAAGATTTGATTGGATTTACCTGGGACAAGATGGGCTTCTAAGGGGGATAAGCGATCAATAAAATCTCCTAAAACTGACTCGAAAGGGATATATTCTCCTAAAGGAACAAGTTTATATTTATCGTAACGACTATAGGTTTTTCCTTCCCCAGTTAAGGTAAACAAACTATTGGTATAGCTTTTACCATCTCTACCATTTGCCCCTACCCAAGCAGTTACTTTGGCTTTGATTACCGCCTGATAAAAACTAGAATTATCAACTATATCCTCCCAATAAAAAGGCAATGCACCTTCAGGAGTAAGAACTGCATCTACACCTTGTTTAGCTAATCTTTGATAACCTGAAGTATAACCCGCGATCGCTTGACGCCAACCTTCTGAATATAGTTTGATTTCATTGGGAATATTGCCTTGAATAATCCCAATTTTTAAGGGAAGTAAATTATCTTTAGCAATAGGAATTTGATAGAGATAATAGCCAATTAAATGACTAGTAATTAATAATATTAAAGAAGAAAGTAATAATAATTTTGGTTGGAATTTTAAAGAATTACGCCAGTATAAAATACTTTCAGCTAATAGTCCATTAACAGCAATAATTACAGCAGTAATTGTATTAACTCCCGATATTTTTCCTAGTTGTAAAATTACTAAATTATGAGGACTTTGAGTATAAGCGATCGCCGGCCACCACAAGGGACTATAACTCCACAAGGTTTCTAAACCACACCATAAAGCCACCCCAATTAAAACTCGAATCAAACTCCTGGCTATATTTTTCTCTCTAATTCTCTGATTAATCAATCCCCACAAAAACGACCAGCTAATTACTACTCCTGCACCCCATAAGGTAATAAAAACCCAACAAAAAAGCGCGATCGCCAAACTAGCTAACCAGGGTACTCCCATCCAGGTCATAGGATGAACTCCAGTAATCCAAAATAAAGCTAAACCATCATAACCAACCGCCCAAACTAAACCCAAAATAATAATTTGTTTGAGAGATTTTTGTTGTCTAATGAAAATCCATAAAGGTACTAAAGCAACCCAAGCAAAATACCAAGCATTGACTGGTGCTGGAGCTAACCCCATTAGGATTCCACTAACTAAAGAGATAATAATTGATTTTTTGAGCGAGATTATAGGCATTAATTAACTGTAGAGCAATAAAACAGATATTCCGCAACAAGTCTAATTATTAATCATTAATCGCTGCTTGTAACAATAATCGTCTTTCGGCACGAGCGATCGCTTGATAGGTTCGCTCTACAGCTTCTGGTTCAACGGAAATGCTAGTAATTCCCCAATTGATTAATTTATCAATCAGACTGGGATAGTCTACTGGGGCTTGACCACAGATACAGCATTCTATATTGTTAGCTTGGGCAGTGGCAATTAATTGGGCGATCGCTTTGTGCATGGCGGGGTGATTGGCATTTAAACCGCGATTGCTAAACTCAGTTTGTTCACGATCAACTCCTAAGAGTAGCTGGGTTAAGTCATTAGTACCAATCGCAATTCCTTGAACACCAGCGTGGACGTATTCAGGCAATAAAAAGATTACAGAAGGAACTTCTGCCATGATCCACACTTGCAAGGAATTGTTAGCAGTTAAACCAATATTTTCTAGACGACGATAGCAAAATTTAAATTCCTCAATGCTGCGAACAAAGGGCAAAATTAAATTGAGATTATTGTAGCCTTCAGTATTAATAACGGCTAAGGCTTCTAACTCCAAATCAAATAAAGTCGGATCGGCTAGATAACTGTAAGTACCTCGATTACTCAGAATGGGATTCATTGAATTGTGAGGATACCAATCAAGAGAGCGATAAAAAACAGGACGAGGGGCAAAAGCACTCACAAACTCTCGGAGATAATTGGTTAAAGTTCCCACCAACTCACTACGAAATGATTTGTCTTGCCATTGTGCTGAAGTTCGAGAAGTCAACAAGTCTGCTAGGAGTAAATCAGCGCGTAACAAACCAATCCCATCCACAGGTAAATTCACAATCTTAACAATACTGGCTGGTTGTGACAAATTAACCATTAACTTAGTAGCAATGGGATAATTGGGAGCAAGTAAATACTTAGTGGATAAATTAGCTAAAGACAACTTTTGTCTGGTAGTTGGGGGATAGATTTTGCCTTCGTCTCCATTTAATAAAACCTTAACTCCTGTCTGAAGAATGCTAGTCGCATCAGTTACATTAACCACAGCAGGAATATTTAACTCTCTGGCTACTATTGCCCCGTGACTAGTTTTGCCTCCCTTTTCGGTAATAATCCCAGCAACCTGTTGAATTAAAGGGATATGATGAGGAGCGATCGCTTTAGTAACTAAGATTGAGCCAGGCGGAATTGATTGTGATTTATTCTCATCAAGAATTACAACTTCAGCTATCACTTGTCCTGGAGAAGCAGCCACTCCAGTTAAGAGGGGTTTTGGGGATAATGAAGACATTAAAGTGTGAGTTACTCCCTCTGGCACTAGCTCAGTAGCAGCTAAATGCTCATCGAGGTAAGTAAAGTAAAAATTGGGTGTTGAGGTGGCTGGCTGGGTTGCTCCTGGTATAGTCCAAACTAAATAACGGATTTGAGGCTGTTGTTGGAGAATTGCTTGAGTTGACTGTAGCAAATTGGCGATCGCTTTTTCCTCTAAAACATAGGTTTCTGTATGATTTTCATTGGGAGTATAGGCTTCTAAGCAGTCTGTTAAAGATGTAGCTGCGTTAACATTTTTCGGTCGATAAACATAGTTTTTATGACCCAAAGACTGCGAAATAATTTCCTTAGTCTGAAGATCTAGATAATATTCATCAGGTTCAACATCTCCTTGAAGTAAACTCGTTTCTAACCCCCACATAGCTTTGATTCGGACTAAATTTAAATCTAACTCAATCGTGCCTGAAGCATAGGCAGCTTTAAGTGGTCTAATTAACAGTGCTAAGTTAATCTGCTCGCTACTTATACCTAATTTCTGATAATAATATAAATTTTTAGCGGTAAATAATTGCGAGTAAACTTGTTTGATTGCTATGACTAAAGCTTCAGGATTAGTGCTACAAGTACGCGATTGGGCTTCGCCCACGCTTCGCGATCGCCATAAGCTATTACTAACCTGATGTTGTCGATGGGGAATGGTCACAAAAGGTTGGATAATCAAACTCTCGGAATTTAATTGTTGTGTTGCCTGATATATTTGACTCTGCCATGAGGGGTGAAATACTGCCTGATGAATTATCTGACGGTTACGTGTAGCAACTGCCTGAAGAGCTTGATAATCATCGACATTTAAGTTAACCCAAGACTGATTAATTTCTAAACTAGCCAGAAAATCTTTGAATAAATTATTACCCAAAACCAAACCAGGTAAGATCGCGCATTCATGCTGAAGTAATTGGCTGAGAATAAATAATTTATCCCCAACCAATAATTGTTCTGAATACTGGATTTGTGAAAGCCAATAAATATAATTCACTTAGTTCACTGTTGTTAATTAACAGCAACTAGCTCTTGTTCTTTAACAGCAGCTTTAGCTAAAAATTCCTCGGTTAGTTTAATAAATGCCTTTGAACCAGCCGCATTGGGCATAGCTATAGAAACAGGAGTAAATAGATCAACTGCTTTGGCAACATTCACATCCATTGGAATTGCTTGCTCGAACAATTGTTCTGGATAAAAGTCGTCTTTGACTCTTTTCATTACTTGTTTATAATATCTACCCATTAGTCCCCCTGCCGATAGAATAAAGACAATTCCTAAAAGATTGACATCTAAAGGCTGAATATTTTTGTGACTTTCTTTTAATTTAGCAATTCTTCTTTCTAAAAGTTGAATCCCCACCAAAGAAAGAGGTTCAGGACGAGCAGGCAAAAGATAATAATTACTAGCAGCAATACCACTACGGGTTAATAGATTATATCCTGGAGCGCAATCAAGAATAATAAAATCGTACTCATTGATTACAGTATCCAGAATTTGTTTAATCAAAACCCTCTCAAAATTATCCCAAACTCTTTGAAACTCTTTTTCGTCATTTTCAACTGCTTGTTGATGGAGCATTTCTGAGACTTGATATTCATCATAAAGCTCAATATCTCCTGGCAACAATTCTAAACCGTTGATATTGCAAATATTGGGAACGATAATATCTTGAATTTCTAATTTACTCCAAGGATTAGGATTGATTAAGTTCTCCAGCAAATAACTTAAAGTATGTTTTTTCTTACGTAATTTAGCAAATTCGTGGGGCGAAATTAAACTTAAAGTAGCACTGATTTGTGAGTCCAAATCTAAAACTAGTACACGTTTATTATGATATTTAGCCAAACAGGTAGCAAGATTAACAGTCAGAGTAGTTTTACCGACTC
>CAYMWC010000184.1:0-11783 GCA_964393695.1 uncultured Pleurocapsa sp. | reverse complement strand
AGTACATTTGCTCACCTTAACAGGGGTAGAGCTAAGAGCTTAAAAACAGTAATTAGTAATCAGTAGTAGAAAGCCATGTATTTACTAGCCAATAATTTACAAACCTATCACGAAGTTTTTGTTCCAGGTAAGACTAATCCTTTAATGTTGCTGCGAAATGCGATCGCTGCGGGCATTTTTGAGGATTATATGATGTATCAAAGAGAACATGAGACGCGGATTGTTGCCAATCCTTTAGCCGATGTGGCAGTTGGGACAGACACTATTTATAGCAGCTATTTGGGTGATAACTATTCCGAAGCAGTCAGCGATCCTCTCAAGCAAGTAGAAACAGTCTTGAATCATTTGCCTGTAGAGAGTTGGACGGCTTATGGTTATGTCGGCTTTGATATTGCGCGCTTTTATTCTGCTTATTCTAAAGCCATTGAACAGCCAATGCTTTATTTTTTTGTGCCAGAAATCGAGCTACGCATTACCGATAAAGGCGTACATATCCGTAGCATCAATTCTCCAACTAAATTGTTAGAGGCAATTTCAGCCGAAACTCAAGCACCAGAATATCAAACCACTCCTCCCACAGTACAACCTGGAGACAATCAAGCCTATGAAACCAAAGTTGCTGATTTAGTCTCGGCAATTCAACGGGGTGACTTACACAAAGCGATTATTTCTCGTTCTGTAGAGGTCAAAGGTAATCTGGATGTATTGGGTACTTATACTTTGGGTGCAGCTAGTAATAACTCCGCTCGTTCCTATTGCTTTAAACTAGGGGATGTGCGCTCAGTTGGTTTTAGTCCCGAAATCTTAATGGAAGTGAATGCCAGTGGCTTTGTAATTACCAATCCCCTAGCAGGAACTAGACACCGTGAAACCGATCCCATTAAAGATGCCCTACTGCACGAAGAACTATTTACCGATGCCAAAGAGGTCAAAGAACACGCTTTGTCTGTATGGCTAGCCCAGGATGAAATCAATCAAGTTTGTCAGCCAGAAACCGTACAGGTATTTGACTTTATGGAAGTGAAAAAATATCGTACTGTGCAACATCTTTCCTCCAGAGTTGGCGGACAGCTTAAAACCGATAAATCCCTGTGGGATGCTCTGAAGGTACTATTTCCTGGGATTACCGTCTCGGGAATCAATAAAAAATTAGCCCTAGAATGGATTGATCGCCTCGAAGACAAACCCAGAGGACTGTATGCAGGGGGGATTGGTTGGGTAGACAGTGATGGTACAGCCGATTTAGCGATCGCGATTCGTTCTGCCTATCAATATGGTGACAATGTTCATCTCAATGCTGGTGCAGGTATCGTCGGTGAATCTGTTCCTGAACGGGAATACATCGAGTCAGTCAATAAAATGAACACTATGTTGTCTAATATCGTGCTGGAGTCTGAGGAGTAGAGAAGGTAGTGAGGTAGTGAGGTAGAGGAGGTAGAGGTACTACTCCAAATACTCCACTACTCCACCACTTCTTTTAACTGAGGAGCGATCGCCAAACAATATGCCCCGACATGGCAAACATCACCCAAAGACCTAACTGATAGGATAGATTACGCCACGGCTGGAGCGCATTTAAATAACTAATCGCATGAGCGATACGTCCGATAACAAATAGGGGTAAATAAATCATTAGTCCAGTTTGCCAACAACCTAATTGGATGTAGGTCAAGGCTAAAAAGAGAAAAATTGGAATATTTTCACCATCATTACGTAGCACACTCTGCGCCCGATCTACCATTTCACTCCGTTTTGTTGCATCAGCTTGTTGACCAAACAATTTATCAAACATTACCGCATCTTCGGGATTAGAAAAACCGCGATGTTTATATCGCCCATATCCCTGTACTAAAACCATTGCAAACATCTTTACAAACAGTGCCACTACCGTTAGTCCATAAATCTTCCAACTATCCATTAGTCACTTCCCCAATTGTCAAAAGTATAGCAATACCTATATTGTTTAGAACATTTTTAAAATTCTTACCTACTACTTACTACTTACTACCTTCAAGTCTATATGCCATTTACAAAAGTTTCAGAGTTTAACGTTCATTATCAAGCTCCTTTAGGAATACCTAAATCCAAGACTGAACCCTTAATGCTTCTGGTTCATGGTGCAGGTGGGAGTAGTCGTCATTGGCTGCCAATGCTAAGTCAATTAAATAGTCATATTTTTCCTGTAGCAGTAGACTTACCTGGACATGGTGCGACATCGAGAACAGTTCCCAAATCTATCGAGGCGGTGGCTGAATTTTTAGATCAATTTTTAACAACTCTGGGAATTGAACAGCCAATTTGCTATGTGGGTCAATCTCTGGGAGGGTTAATCGGACTACAGTTTGCCTTGAGTTATCCCCAAAGGTTAGAACGATTAATTTTAATGACAACGGCAGCCAAGATTCAACTACATCCTGACTTTTTGGCATCCGCTTTAAGTGGGGACTGGGATTTAGGAACTTTGAGCCAAAGTTTTGCCCCCGAAGTACCAGAAGTAGCGAAAAATTTGGTTTTAGAAGAGTTTAAGCATACCCGTTTAAGCACAGATGCTTTTGACTTTATGGATGTTAGTATTATCGATCTTAGTGAAGCGATCGCAACTATCCAGACTCCCACGCTGGTTTTAACTGGCGATGATGACGTAATCATCTCACCCCGCAAAGGCAAGCTATTACAAAAGCAAATTCCTCATGCTCATCTAGTCAATATTCCTGGTGCAGGTCATTATTTGCAAGTAGAAAAACCAACTCTGGTGGCAGAAGCGATCGCAGGTTTTGTATTAGGTGTGTCAATGGGAAGTCGGTATTAGGTAAAAATAATGAAACCGCAATTAAATTTTACTCGCAATAGCTTTCAAGCTCGACGTAACTATGCCATTATTGGAACTGGAGCAATTGGCGGTTTTTATGGAGCTTGTTTACAAAAAGCAGGCTTTGACGTACATTTTCTCCTCCATCATGACTATCAACACGTCTGTCAACATGGATTGATCATCGAATCTCCTGACGGTGATTTTAGTCTTCCTTCTATTCAGGCTTATAATGACGCGAATTTAATGCCTCAGTGTGATGTAGTTGTTGTCGCTCTTAAAACTACCAATAATCATTTACTGCCCCAAATTTTACCGCAAGTTCTCAAATCAGACGGCATAGTATTAGTACTACAGAATGGTTGGGGTATGGAAGAAGAGATCGCCCAAATTATCGGTAGCGATCGCATAATCGGCGGAGTTTGCTTTACTTTTAACTATAAAGTGGGGGCAGGACACATTCGCCATCTCGATTATGGTCTAATTACCCTCGCAGAATATGCTCCTAACTATGCTGCTGCTGGAGTAAGCACCAAACTATGTCAGATTGCAGCGGATTTTGCCAGTGCCAATATCATGATTCAACTCCACGAAGATTTGTTTTTAGCTCGTTGGCAGAAATTAATTTGTAATATTCCCTTTAATGGTCTGTCAGTGATTCTCAATTCCACCATTGAAAAACTGATTAATGATGATTATGTTCGTGCTTCTATTGAACAGTTAATGGCAGAAATAGTCACCGCAGCAGCAGCATATGATCGCCACATTCCCGAATTGTATATCCAAAAGCGAATCAAGCAAACTGCCACCATGAAACACTATCAAACCAGTATGAAGGTTGATTATGACCAAGGGCGATCGCTCGAAGTTGAAGCGATTTTTGGCAACCCTCTACGGCAGGCTTGGCAAGCTGGAGTACAAATGCCTCAAGTATCAATGCTTTACCGTCAATTAAAATTTTTTGACACTCAAAATCGTCTTGAAAAAGCTCTTAGCTGGCAAGAAAAAGTTTTATAGAAAAATAAAATAAAATTATCAAAATGGTTAACAATAAATTATTAGAATTAGCTCTCAATAAAGATTATCAAGAAGTTATAAATAATCATCAACAATATCCCATTGAAACTGTTATTGAAGTAGCAGATTTTTTGAGGGAAAAAGATGTTTATAATGTTGCCTTATCTCTGTATTACTATTTACTTAAACAACAAGAAGCCTCTGATTATCATTTTGGTATTGGTCAGTGTTACGGCAAAACTTACCAATATAGTTTGGCTTTGTGGCATTTAGACAGAGCTTTTAGTCTTCAACCAACTCGTTTGGAAGCAAATTACTATGCTTATATCCTCGAAAGAAATCTTCAGATGAAGCTAGCTAACCAATGGTATAAAGAAGCTATCAACAATGGCTACGAACAAGATCTTTGGACTCTTTCTCATTATGCCTATTTCTTAGAAAAATGTGATCAGGCAAGTTTAGCCGCAAGCTATTATCAAAAAGTTTTAAATTTAAATCCTGCCTATACCTGGGCAATTAAACGCTATGCACTTTTTCTCTTAAATACAGCGAGAGAGCAGGAATCTGAGCAACTAATGCAAACCGCGCTGTTACAATTTCCGAAAAATCCTTTTGTCAAGTTAAATTATTTAGAATATTTAATTATTCGCCGTCTAGATACTGAATACGAGCAATATTTAGGCAGTCTAGATTATGATCATGCTCCCTTTCCTTTCCAGGTCTTGGTAGATTTGTTAGACTATTTTCAGCGATATCTATTGCTGGGCAAATCAGATGCTCAAACAGTTCAAGCTTACGAACAAAAAGCTAGCCAACTTCAAGACAGTATACATCGAGATTTTGACGACCTAAATAAAGTTTTACTTTGTGAAATCACTGGGCGGTCAACGTTTGGAGGAAACCTCCAACAGCGCGATTCTTCAAGGCGAGGAAGCCTCGCCGAATCTCGCGCTCAAACTACGCCCACTCAAAATGGCGATCTAGCTGAATGGCAGCGACTAACTAAATTATTACTACTGTAATATTTTCTTTTAAAAAATTGATAATCAACAATTACCTTTTCTTAACAAGAAGAGGATTAAATTATCGATTATTTAATTTTTGTTCTTCATCCAAGGAAGAGGTATTCAACTAAATTAATTATCAATTATCCATTATCAATTATTCATTAATTAAATTAGGATAAAACTTTTGAAGCTAACCATACAAAAAAAGCTTCCAATTTTACGCGCCTTTAGTTATCGAAACTATCGTCTTTATTTTATTGGACAAGGAATTTCACAAATTGGTAACTGGAGTACTTTATTAGCTACTAGTTGGTTGGTATATCAACTAACCGACTCAGCTTTCTGGCTAGGTGTAGTGGGATTTGCCGATCGCATTCCAGCTTTGTTTATTTCGCCTATAGGGGGAGTAATTGCCGATCGCGCAGCGTACCCTTCGGGTAATCGCGGTTCACGTCAGCGAATTCTAATTATTACGCAGATTTTGTCGATGGTGCAGTCTTTGTTGCTCGCAGTCTTAGCTTTGACAGGCATTATTAATATTTGGCAGATTATCGCCCTGGGGCTTTTTCAAGGTATAGTCAACGCTCTATATATGCCGACACTTCAGGCTTTTGTCAATGAAATTATTGAGCGTCCAGAAGATTTAGGTAATGCGATCGCACTTAATTCTTCTCTAGTTAGCAGTGCGAGATTAATTGGCCCAGCGGTAGCAGGTTTTTTGGTTGCGAGTGTGGGTGCAGGAATTTGTTTCTTGCTCGATGGTATAAGCTATTTAGCCGTCATAACTGCTTTTGTGATGATGAAAATAACCCCAACTCAGATCGCTGCTAGCACCACCTCAACTATTCAAAAACTGCAAGAAGGATTTAACTATGCTTTTGGGAATTCGGCAATGCGATCGATGCTGTTATTGCTATCATTACTAGGATTTGTTGGTTTACCCTACGTAATTTTAACCCCAATTTATGCTGCTGATATTCTTCAAGGGGGTTCAGAAACTCTAGGTATGTTGATGGCAGCTTCGGCTTTAGGTGCTTTAATTGCTAGTGTCTATCTTAGTTCCAAGTCTAATATCTTTGGTTTAGAAAAAGCGATCGCCCTTGCTCCTGCTTTACTAGGAAGTGGTTTAATTATTTTTTCTCAATCTCGCGTTTTATGGCTCTCTCTTTCCATGATGATGCTGATTGGTTTTAGTGTAATTCTACAACTCGCTGCTACCAATACAGTTTTGCAAACCATTGTGGAGAACGACAAAATCGGCAGAATAATGAGTTTTTCCTCTATGGCGTTTTTGGGTATTGTGCCTTTTGGTAATTTATTTTCTGGTTGGTTAGCTAGCCAAATCGGCGTGACTAATGCATTTTTGCTCAATGGCTTAGTCTGTTTAGGCGGTGCGCTAATTTTTGTTCAACAACTGAAAACTATACGAAGAATAACTCTTTCCTAAGAAACTCAACTTTTTAAGTTCATATGAACCAATAACCTGGCAAGTTTCTTTGATTCATTATTAGCGATCGCTAATGAAACACTTCTGTCACTCTAGGCAGAAGAGAGATAAATCATACTAAATTCGCCGATCATAAACTTTTTATACATCCTCTAATACAAGCTTAACGTAGGTTTTCGCTGGGCTAAATAGGGCAAATCAATTTCTGCTAATAAAGACCAAAACTCTTGTGAATCTCGATGATCATTATTATTTTTCAGTAGCTTTGAGTAATCGCAAGCAAGAGCATCATACCAAATTCCAGCTTGAGCATATTTAGTGCTACAAAATGATGTCTGGTTTGTATATTCAGAAAATTTATGGGAAGTAGGTAAAGGAACACGCTCAATCCAAGCTTGAGCAAATAAATTACTCGATGGCTGCTTGCGATTACAAACAACAGTTACTGTCCAACGATAGGTTTTGCCAATCTTTAATCCTTGACTGTTTTCAGGTAATTTTAAAGCGATGATTCCAGGTTTTGGGGTTAATTCTTTGGTTAATATTGGTTTTTTGCCTGGTTCTAAGAGAGTAAAACGTAGAGGTAAGGATAATTTTTGAGACAAATACCAAAAAAAAGTAGGATGAGGCGAAATAGTAGTAGCAGTATGGTCTTGTGGAACAAGTAGGGTAACTGTATTATTTATAGGTAGATTGCAGCCTCTAGAGCCTCCCGCTTTTCTGGCTTGCTGGCGAACCTTTCCTTTTGGGGGACGATAAGTTTCTTGTTTAGCCAAACTTTGAATCGGTAAAAAGCTAAAAATAGCAACTGTGAGATACACTGCTATGCTTAGGTATTTAAGCCAAGCTTTCATGATTTACAAAGAGAATAAATGTAAATAATTGGGTAAAGATGAATATCTTCTCGCGAAATCTAATTGCTAATCAGCGTCAGTACGTATACTTAAGTATTAGTGTGATTTTTTGGCTATTTATATCATTGTTTTTACCCAAAGCCATCATAGCGGATAATACATCTTTAACTCAAGCTCAAATAAACATTTTATTAAATCGGGCAGATCAAGCTTACATCTCAGGTAACTATCAAGAAGCAATTACAATTTGGTTAAAAATAGTTAAGGAACAAAAACCCCAATCAAATCAATTAGCCATTGTTTATGACAATTTGGCTTCGGTACATTGGCATACAGGCAAATCAGGAGCAGCAATTAGATATTGGCGACAAGCAATTAAAATCTATCGTCAAACTGATAGCTCGTTAGCTAAACTAGCAGCGACTTTAACCGATACAGCCAGAGCTTATAACGATCTAGGACAACCTAATTTTTCTATTCCTTTATTAACTGAAGCTATTTCTTATGCCGAACAAAAGGAATTAACCAAAGTCAAGCAAGTGGCTTATTTAGCGTTAGGAAATGCCTATACAATTCAAGAGAATTACAGTGCTGCTATTGATGCTTATCAAAAAAGTTTCAAGAATATCGAGCAGATAAACAGCGATCTGCCTCTTGTGGTTTGGAATAATCTTAGTCAAGCTTATCAACAAAGAGCCTTAAAAACTGAGCAAAAAGCGATCGCTGCCGAGCAACAAGGAGATTTATCAGCACCTCAACTATGGCAGAGAGTAAAGCGCGATCGCACTTCAGCTTGGGATGCAGCCGAAAAAGCCATAGGAATTAGAGAAAATAGTAAGTCTATAGCTAGGGTAGAAGCCTTATTACAAATGGCTAAATTAGCTAAAAATGATGCAGATAAGTCATCTCAAGCTGTGGATAGTTTACTGAAGGCAGAAGTAATCTTATCAGCTTTGCCCGATTCCTACCAGAAAGTTTATGCTTTGATTGAATTGGGAAAATTAACTGCTGACTATGATTCTAGATCTAAAAAGATTTTAGAATCGGCGGTAAAAATTGCGCAAAAAATCAATAATCCGCGAGCCAGTTCTTTTGCGACGGGAGCTATGGGTAGGCATTATGAGATGCAGGAGCAATATGAGCAAGCCTTGTATTGGACGAGACAAGCTCAATTTACCGCTCAACAAGCACAAGCTCCCGATAGCCTTTATCAGTGGGATTGGCAGGCAGCTAGAATTTATCATGCTACTGGTAGAAAAGATGCAGCTATTGAAGCTTATGAAAGAGCGATAAGCCTGACGGCATCGCTACGCTACGCTTCCTTACAAGCAATTGGAAACAATACAACTCAATCTCAAGGAGACTTACTGATTAATTTTCAAGCAGATATTGAACCTATTTATCGCGGTTTAATGAAATTATTATTAACTAATAATTCTTCAGATTCAAATTTTAAGCAAGTTTTAGAAACTAAAGATTTATTATTACTTAGTGAATTGAAAAACTTTTTTAATGATGATTGTTTTAAACTGGAAACTTATTCGGAAGCTGATAGATTAGCTTATCTTCAGAAAAATAATACCGTAGTTGTTAACACAATTATCTTAGATGACAAAACATATTTAATTTGGCAATTTCCTGATGGTACTTTTAAAAAGTATACTCTAAATATTTCTCAAACTCAGCTTGAAAAAATAGTGACTGAGTGGCGGTTTAATTTAGAAAATAAAGAAAATGATAATTACTTAGCTCTATCTCAACAACTTTATCAATTATTTTTTCCCTCAGAAATAAAATCTTATTTAAAAAATTTACAACTTAAAAATTTAGTTTTTATTAATGATGGTATTTTACGTAATGTACCTATGGTAGCTCTCCATGATGGTCAAAAGTTTTTGATTGAGAATTATGCTGTTACTAATGCTTTGAGCTTAAACATCCGAACTAAACAACCTAATTCCAAGATAGAAAAAGCTTTGGCATTTGGTTTAACCGTAGGTGGAAATCAGTTTCCTCCTCTACCTTACGTAAAACAGGAGGTTGAAAAATTAGGCAAACTAGTTGATGAAAAACAGTTTCTCAATAATCAATTTAATTATGAAACTTTTAAAAAACAAGTAGAATCAAACAAATTCTCAATTGTTCACATAGCAACTCACGGTCGATTTGGGGGAACAACTGAAAATACCTATTTACAAGCATATCAAAGCCAAATTAGTTTACAAGAACTAGAAGATATTCTCAACATCCACAAAACTAATTTCCCCAATGAGCCTATCCAGTTATTAGTTTTAAGTGCCTGCAATACGGCAGCCAGTAATCCGAGAGCGACTTTAGGAATGTCAGGAGTAGCAGTAAGAACAGGAGTAAATAACGTTTTAGGTAGTTTATGGTCGGTTAATGACCAACAGATAGTTTTATTAATCGATAATTTTTATAAATATTGGCTAAGAGATGAATTATCTCAGTCAGAGGCTTTGCGTCAAGCGCAATTGGATTTGATTAAAAGTCTTAATTATCATCCTAGTAATTGGTCGAGCTTAATACTACTTCAAGGATAATTTCTTTTCTTCATCGAGCTTGACTGAGGTAGGGTCAAACAGCTTAATATAAGCCTAGTTGAATAAATAGATAGCGACTCATGAAATTGAAACCAACCAGACTATTTGATCAGCAGCAATTGGTTCGAGTGGGGAAAAGATTGTGTTTATCTACAATTGTATTCTTAACCTTACCCATAGCATTAGTGGAGGCTCAGATCACCCCAGATGAGTCGTTATCTACCCAAACAGAACAACAAGGAGAAAATAGATTGAATATTAACGGTGGAGAAAGAGAGGGAAATAATCTTTTCCATAGCTTTCAAGAGTTTTCTGTGCCAGAAGGACTTGAAGCAGTGTTTGAGAATGCACCAGATATTGAGAATATTTTCACTCGGATAACAGGTGAGTCGGCTTCGGCTATCAATGGTATTCTTAGGACTCAAGAAGGAGCAAACTTTTTTCTAGTAAATCCTAACGGGATTGTCTTTGGTGAAAATGCCCAGTTGGATGTAGGTGGTTCGTTTATGGCCACAACTGCTGATAGTATCCAATTTGCAGATGGTGCAGAATTTGCTGCCGATCCTGCTCAAGAAAAACCTATTTTGACAGTCAGTGTTCCGATTGGGTTGAATTTTGAGGGAAATAATGGTGCTATTTCTGTTAATGGAACAGGAAATCAGATTACCTCTATGCTTTCACCCACAGGGTTTGAGCAAAAAGCACCTACAGGACTTTCTGTAGATACTAGTAATACTTTGGCTCTTATTGGAGGAGAAATTAATTTTAGTAGAGGAGTAATCAGTACTGAAGGAGGACAACTATACCTTGCAAGCGTAGACTCTGGCTTAGTGACTATTGATCATACGGGTGAAGGAATTACTCTTAAAAGTGATAGTGTTAGTAATTTTCAAGATATTACTCTTGATGAGCAGTCTTTGGTTGGCAATTTCTTAGAAGGCGAAGGGTCTATTAATGTAGATGGCAGAAACCTCATTATTGCGGATGGTTCTTTTATCCTGTTTCAAAACCCAAGCAATAATTCTGGAGGAGCAGTTAACATCACAGCCTCAGAATCATTAACTATGTCAGGAAAATCTCCTGATGATAGTATATTTAGTTCTATTCGCACAGAGACTCTTGAAGATGGCACTGGTCAGGGTGCTGACATAACAGTGTTTACACCAAAAATTGTCATGAAGGATGAGTCAAGAATTCAAGCAAGTACCACTAATAATGCTGTAGCTGGAGATATCAAGGTCAATGCTTCGGATTTTATTGATTTAACTGGTGCTAGTTTTAGTTCTGCTACTTTTAGTAATGGAAAGGCAGGTAATGTTGATGTCATAACAGATGAGCTTAAAATATCTGATGCAGGTAGAATTACATCTGCGTCTTTTGGAGATGAGGCTGGTGAGGGGAACGGCGATGGAGGACAAGTTAATGTGACAGCAGGCTCAATCAAGGTAATAGGTGGTTCTACAGTTGAACGTTCAAGCATAGCCTCATCAACCTTTACTGCTGGAAATGCTGGAGATGTAATTGTAAACACAAGAGAGTTACAAGTACAAGACGGAGCAAGTGTTTCTTCATCTACTTTTGCTAATGGAAATGCTGGTAGCCTCACTATAAATGCTTCTGAAGCTATTGGTGTACAAGGTACAAACGAAGAGTTAATAGTGACTAATAATACTCAAAGTTTTATTAGAACTACTTCACAAACAGCAACTCCAGAAGGTCAAGACAGATTGAGATTACCACAAGTACCTATAAGTCAAGCTGGAAATTTAACTATTAATACTCCTAAACTTACTATTTTTAATGAGGGAACTGTAAGTGTTGAGAATGAAGGTATAGGCGATGCAGGAACACTTTCAATAAACGCTGAAGATATTAATCTAGAGAGTAATGGCAGTATCATTGCTATCTCTGCGTCTGGACAAGGAGGAAATCTTAACCTAGATACTAATAATTTACAAATCGATGAGGGAAGTGCTATTACAGCGACAGCAGAAAATAATGGTGATGGAGGCAATATAACTATCAATACCAACAGTTTAATCGCAAAAAAAAACAGTCAAGTAACAGCTAACGCTTTGAACGGTAGGG